>CADEEN010000463.1 GCA_902826345.1 uncultured Burkholderiales bacterium
ACGGCAAGATCTTCGTCATGTCGGTCGAGCAGGTGGTGCGCATCCGTACCGGCGAGACCGACGAGGCGGCCGTCTAGATCTTTGAATAGTCGTCGGGCGCCGTGGCTACAGCGGCTGCGCGGCTCACACGTTCCAGCAACCGCGCCGGATCGGCGTCGACCAGCAAGGCGTTGAACTGCGAATCGGAGACGAAGCCACGCGCGTGCATCACGCGGTGAAACTCCAGCAGCGCGTCGTAGTAGCCCTCGACGTTGAGCAGCGCCACCGGCTTGTCGTGGTAGCCGAGCTGCTGCCACGACCAGACTTCGTACATCTCCTCGAGCGTGCCGATGCCGCCGGGCAGCGAGATGAACGCGTCGGCGCGCTCGGCCATCAGCCGCTTGCGCTCGTGCATGGTCTGCACGACGTGCAGCTCCGTCAGGCCGGCGTGGCCGACCTCGCGGTCCATCAGCGCCTGCGGAATCACGCCGACCACCTGGCCGCCGGCGGCCATCACCGCATCGGCCACGGTGCCCATCAGGCCGACGCGGCCGCCGCCGTAGACAAGCGTGGCACCGCGTCGGCCGATCAAGCAGCCGAGCGCGCGCGCAGCGTCCGCAAATGCGGGCGAATCGCCGAAGCGCGAGCCGCAATACACGGCGACGGCGAAAGGGCGACTCATGTCAGGACGAAGCGCTGTGCAATGAACACCAGCCACACGCCGGCGCACAACAGCAGCGACAGCAGCACAGCAGCGCTGGCGATGTCCTTGGCGCGCTTGGACAGGTCGTGCCACTCGAACGAGACGCGATCGACCACGGCTTCGATGGCCGAGTTCAGCAACTCGACGATGAGCACCAGCAGCACCGTTGCGGCCAGCAGCACGATCTCGATCGCATTGCGTCCGAGCCAGAATGCCAGCGGCAGCATCACCAGCGCCAGCCACGTTTCCTGGCGGAAAGCGCTCTCGCCTGTGTAGGCGGCATGCAACCCGTTCGCGGAGTTTCTTGCCGCGTGAGCGATGCGGTCGATCCCGGTGCGGCCCTTGTGTGCGTTGGTCATCGCGGCGATTTTGCCCGCCACGTGACCAGGCGCGTGCCGCAGACCACGTCGTGCAGAAACTGGCGCTGCGGGTGCAGCAGGGCCAGCAGCGCATAGGCGGCCACACCGACGATCAACAGCGTGAAGATCTGAGCCGCGCTTTGCAGGCCGGCGGCATGCGCGGCGATCAGCGCCGGCGCGAACCACAGCCAGGCCAGCAGGTACCGCGCCAGCGCGCGCCGCGGCGTGACGGCGGCGCCGCTGGCCGTCACCAGCCGCAAATGCCAGGCGCGCATGGCGACGGTTTGCCCACCGCGCGACCAGAAGGTGACGAAGTACAGCGCCAGCACGACGAAGACGAAGAGCTGCAGCCCTGTCTGTCCACGCAGCGCATGGTCCTGCCGCGTCACCGTCGAGTAGACGAAGCCGGCAATGAAGATGACGCCGAACAGCAGCACGCCTTCGTACACGAACGCCGCCATGCGCCGGGCCACGCCGGGCGTTGGCAGCAGGCTCGTCGTCTGCGTGGCCTCGCCGGCCGGCGTCATTGCGTTTTCTGGTTCTGTTTGTTCTTCGGCTCCGCGGGCCGGGGCGCGCGCACTGCGGCGCCTTGCGCTCCTCGCTGCGGCAGCAGCGTAGCGGAGTCGACGAAGCCCGGCGTGGCCGCGACCTTGGGCAAGCCCGCCTGCTGGTGCAGCGGCGGCGATGTCGGCTTGGACACGAGGCTCGTGGTGGCGCCGGCTCCGCGCTGCACCACCGTCGGCCCGACGGGCCGTGGCGGCGGCGCCGCCGGCGCACGGACGACGCTGGATTTGACGTTGGTGCCTTCGTCACGCTGGCCACGCCGCGGCGGCGTGCCTTCGACCGGCTTCGAGCGCTCGGCGAGCTCACGTCGCCGCTCCGCCGGCAGCGCGCGATAGGCTTCCCATTGCTGCTGCCGCTCCTCGCGGCCGACCTGCCGCGCCTCCTGGAAGTTCAGGCGAGCGCGCGCACGTTCTTGCGGCGACAACGTCGACCACTCGCCCATGCGTTGCTGGACGCGCGCCTTTTCGTCGGGCGGCAGCGTGTTGTAGCGATTGGCGACATCGAGCCACTTCTGCTGCTGGTCCGGCGTGACGCGGGACCAATCGCGCTCGAGCGGCGCCAGCACCCCACGTTGCTGCGCGTTCAGGCTGGCCCAGGCGGTTTGCGCGTTGACCATCGACGCCGCTGCGAGCAGCGCCAGCGCGGCCAGGACGAGGCGCAGCCCGCGGGTCATCAGCGGCGCTCGCCCTTCAGGAACTCGACGAAACCGGAGTCGCGGTAAGCCTCCGGCGGCAATTCGTCGGCCAGGATCGCGGCGTCGACCTCGGCCGCGGCCTCGATCTGCGAGCGCGTGTAGTGGCGGTCGATCATCAGCAGCCCGACCAGCAGCAGCGCCAGCGGCAACAGCGACGACAGGCGAAGCCACCAAGGCGCGTCGCCCGCATCGCCGGGCTCGCCGAGGGCGACGGTGCCGCCACCGGTGGACACCACGGCCGGCGCCGCCGGGCTGCGTTGGGCCACGCGGGCGCGCCCCAGCGCCTGTTCGCGGGCGACCCGCAAGCGCTCTTCGATGTCGCGCCGCGGCGAGACGTTCTGCTGTTCGGTGAGCGCGGCAGCCACGCGCTGTGCGAATCGCGCCTGCAGCACTTCGCGGCGACGTTCCGGGTTGAGATTTGTGAGCTTGTTCATAGCGTGACTCCCTTGGAGCGCAGGGCCTTCGCCAATGCATGAACGGCCCGAGAGCAGTGTGTTTTCACGCTGCCCTGCGAGCATCCCATCACCGCGGCGGTTTCTGCAACATCCAGTTCCTCCCAGTAACGAAGAAGAAAGGCCTCTCGTTGACGCCCGGGCAGCTTGGACACCTCGCCATCGATCAATTCGAGAATTTGTTGCCGGCCCACGGTGTCGGACGCGCTCTCTGTGGCCACGCTGTCGAGGTCGAGCAACTCCAGCAGGTCGAAATCGCCTCCACCGGCGTCATCAGCGCCTTCGAAGTCGGACAGGTTGACGAGCACCGCGTTGCGGACTTTTTGCCGTCTAAACCAGTCCATCGTGGCGTTGGACAGGATGCGCTGGAAGACCAGCGGCAGCTCTTCGGGCGGCCGGTCGGCGTACTTCTCCGACAGCCGGATCATCGAGTCCTGCACGATGTCCAGCGCCGCGTCGTCGTTGCGCACGGTGTAAGCCGTGCGCTTGAACGCGCGCTTTTCGACGCTCTTGAGGAAGTCTGAAAGTTCTTTGTCGGTC
>CADEEN010000464.1 GCA_902826345.1 uncultured Burkholderiales bacterium
CCTCAGGCCGGGTACCGAGAACGTGGCGTCCATCGTCGCGCTCGGCGCGGCCGCGGTTGCGGCCCAGCGCTCGCTACCCACCGCATCGGCGCACATGCGTGAGATGCGCGATTACCTGCATCGACGCCTGGCCACCGCCGTTCCCGAGCTAAAGCTCAACGGCCACCCCGAACATCGGCTGCCCAACACGCTGCATGTGTCGTTCCCAGGTGTGAGCGGACGCGCGTTGCTCGGTGAAGCGGCCGATACAGTGGCGGCCTCGGTCGGGTCGGCGTGCCATTCGGAGCACGATGCCGTGAGCGGTGTGCTGGCGGCCATGGGCGCCGACGCGGCGCGGGCCGCCGGTGCGGTGCGGCTGTCGGTCGGCCGCGGGACCACGCTCGATGAGGTCGAGCGCGCCGCGGAGGCGCTGATTTGCGCCTGGCAGCAACTGCACACACGGTGACGCCCGATTCGTACGAGGCGTCGTACGAAACGCAACGCGAGCGCTGGATCGGCAGCGCGGACTGGGGTTCTACGGCGACGGCATCCCGGTGATCCGACGCTTTGTGATCACTCGAACGATGGCGATCAATCGAACACTCAATGGCGACCTGTATGGCGACTATTTTGGTCGGCCGACATCGAACGTCAGTAGCCGCTCGCGCGATATACCAGGTGGAACGTGGTGGGCCCTGAAGGATTCGAACCTTCGACCAACGGATTAAGAGTTACTTTCCCTGGGATTTCTTGATACATTCCGGGACGTACCGACCGATGTAAATCAATGGCTTAGGTACACCGCTGCTCCAAGCGATCCCGTACCATTCCGCCAAAAACTGGCACCAGACTGGCACCAGAAATCGGCGCGGACTATGCGATCGGCAGCCATTTGCGCTCCCTGGCACCAGATGCTCGTGTCCGTTCCATCGGCTGAAGCAGGAGCGAAAGCATGGCAGCACCTCAGTCCAACATCACGAGCCTTCGGTCGCTCGATGTCGGCGCATTCTTGACGATCGAGAAGCTCGCCAGCGGCGGATCGCTGCAAGCGCGCAAGCTCACCGACGGCAGCGTCCAGTTCTACTGGCGCTTCTCGCATGAAGGACGCACGCACCGCGAGCCCATCGGGACGTTCGATCCTGGTGCGCCGCCGAAGAAGCTCGAACCAAGCCGCCTCGGGTACTCGACCGCCGCCGCGCGGGAGCGCTGCCGCCTGCTCGCGACGCAACATCAGCAGCGAAAGCACTCCGGCGGCCTGCGCGAAGCGCGCATCGAGGAACGCACCGCGTTCCAAGCGCGCAAGGAGGCGCAGGCGGAGCGCGCGGTGCGCACCCTCGCGAGCTTGTTCGAAACCTACACCGGCCACCTTCAATCGCAGGGCAGGCGCAGCCACGCCGACGCGGCCAACATCTTCCGCAACCATGTGGCCGAGGCCTGGCCGAAGATCGCCGAGAAGCCCGCCGCCGAAGTCAGGTCCGACGACATCCTCGACATCCTGCGTCGGCTGATCGAGCGGGGCCACGGCCGCACGGCGAACAAGCTGCGCGCCTACTTGCGCGCGGCCTATCAATGCGCCATCGACGTGCGTGCCGTGGCGACACTGCCGGTCGCGTTCCGCGTCTTCCAGATCGAATCCAATCCGGTAGCGAACACCAAGCGCGACCCGGCGTTCGACACGGCCGACAAGCGGCCGATGTCGGCCGAGGAACTGCGCGCGTACTGGGACTTCATCAAGCGCATCGACAGCCCACGCGGCGCGTTCCTGCGCCTGCACCTGCTGACGGGCGGGCAGCGCGTGCAGCAGTTGATCCGCCTGCGCTGGCTCGACACGACGGCCGACACGATCACGATCTACGACGGCAAGGGCCGACCCGGTCGCCCTGCCCGCACGCATATCGTGCCGCTGCTGGCGAAGGCCGCCGCGGCGCTGCGCGAGTTCCCGCGCGTCGGCGAGTTCGTTATCTCCACATCGAGCGGGCGGCTGCCGATCGAGCCCTCGACCGCGAGCAACTGGGCGCACGAGACCGTCGCCGAGGCGATCCCGGGTTTCCAGCTCAAGCGGGTGCGCTCGGGCGTCGAGACGCTGCTTGCCGCAAACGGCATCAGTCGCGAGGTGCGCGGGCATCTGCAGTCGCACGGCATGACTGGCGTGCAGTACCGCCACTACGACGGACATGACTACATGCCGCAAAAGCGCCAGGCACTCGCAGTGCTGATGTCCGCGATCGAACCGAAGCCCAAAGCACGGCCAAAACGTGACACTCGCCCCAAGGCGACCCGTAATGACAATGGCGTTACGGCGCGATAGAATTCGCGTTCAAACCCAAACCCGCCCGCCATGAAGCCCGCCACTGCCACAAAGCCCGCCCCGCGCGAGACGTTGAACCTGCGCATTCCCACGGCGGAACGCAACCTCATCGACCGCGCGGCCTCGTCCGCCGGCAAGACGCGCACCGACTTCATCCTCGGCGCAGCGCGCCGTGCCGCCGAAGAGGCACTGCTCGACCGCGCTCTGATCCTGGTCGGCCCTGCGAAGTTCGACAAGTTCCTGGCCTTGCTGGAGCAGCCTGCGAAGCCAAACGCACGGCTGCGCCGCACGATGAAGAGCGCGCCGCCCTGGGAACAGGGCTGACGAGCGGGCTGACAACAGAGCCGACGCCTCCGCGATGCTGCGCGCCCCCGAGCCGCTGACCGCGCAGCACGCGCTCGGCAGCTTCGACAGCGGCGTGCTGTCGCTCGACGACTGGCTGCGCCGCCGTGCGATGCAGAACCAGGCCAGCGGCGCGTCGCGCACGTTTGTCGCCTGCGACGACGCTCGCGTTGCCGGTTACTACGCCCTGGCGGCCAGCGCAGTCGCGCCCGATGCCGCGACGGGCCGATTCCGCCGCAACATGCCCGATCCCGTGCCGGTTGCCGTGCTGGGCCGGCTTGCGATCGACAAGAGCTTCCAGGGCAAGGGTCTCGGCCGCGCGCTGTTCCGCGACGCGGCATTGCGCGTGCTGGCCGCCGCCGACAGCATCGGCATCCGTGGAATGCTTGTGCATGCGATCTCGGACGAAGCGAAGGCGTTCTACCTCGCGCTCGGGTTGGACGTGTCACCGCTGGAGCAGATGACGTTGATGGCGACGGTGGCGGACTTGCAGGCTTCGCTGCGCCCGTGATGGGCCTTGTGGTCGCGGGGATCGGCCCCGGTGTGAACTGACCGGCCTGATCGGCCCAATCGGCAGCATGTTTACCCTGCGATGCACACAAAAGCTGCTAGGGCGTGGCCTGGCCGAATCCCCGCA
>CADEEN010000465.1 GCA_902826345.1 uncultured Burkholderiales bacterium
CGCGAACGACGTGTCCGGCTCGAACAGCAAGGGATCGTCCCGCCAAGCTGTCGCATGCCGCGCTGGTCGAGCGCATCGGCGCGCGCAGCCTCACGGCCAAGGTCGAGCGCGCGGCCACGCTGATCGAGATCCCCGTCGACTACAGCGGTGAAGACTTGGGCGAGGTGGCGCAGATGCTGGGTATCGCGCGCGAGGAAGTGATCCGCCGCCACACCGGCCGCGAGTACAGCGTCGCCTTCACCGGCTTTGCGCCGGGTTTTGCCTACCTGAGCGGCGGCGACACGGGCCTGAACGTGCCGCGCCGCAGCACGCCGCGCACGCGCATCCCGGCCGGTGCCGTGGGGCTGGCGGGCGAGTTCAGTGCGGTCTATCCGCAGGCCAGCCCGGGCGGCTGGCAGATCATCGGCGTGACGGACACGCCGATGTGGGACCTGCGGCGCGAGGTGCCGGCGCTGTTGCAGCCGGGCTTTCGCGTGCGCTTCATCGACATCACGGGCCGGCTGTCGGCATCCGCGGCTACACCGCCGTCGTCACCCAGGCCGACCGCTGCGCCTCTGGCCATCGAGCCCGGCGGCGCCGCGCTGGAGATCCGCAACGCCGGTCTGCAGGCCCTGTTCCAGGACACGGGCCGCCACGGCCAGGCCGGACAAGGCGTCTCGGCCTCGGGCGCGATGGACCAGGGGGCATTGCGCGCGGCCAACCGCCTGGCCGGCAATGCCAGCGATATGGCTTGCATCGAGATCGCCTACGGCGGTTTCCAACTGGTCTGCCGCGGCGAGGCCGTGGTCGCGTTCACCGGCGCCGATGCACCGATCGAACTGACCACCGCCGACGGCACGCGCTCGGCCGTGCCGGGCTACCAGGCCATCGCGCTGTCGGACGGCGACAGCCTCGCGCTCGGTGCGCCGCGCGCGGGCAGTCGCTCGTACCTGTCGGTGCGCGGCGGCTTCGCGATGGCGCCGGTACTGGGCAGCCGCTCCACCGACACGCTGGCCCATGTCGGCCCAGCGCCGATCGCGGCGGGCGACGTGTTGCCCATTCGGCCGGTGCCGCGCGGCGCCATCGTGAGCCTGCTCGAGCAGCCGCCCGCCGAGTTGCCGACGCTGCAGCAGACCGTCACGCTCGACGTCGTGATGGGCCCGCGCACCGACTGGTTCACGCCCGAGGCCGTGGCGCTGTTGGCCAGCCAGGTGTGGAAGGTCACGCCGCAGTCCAACCGCGTCGGCCTGCGCCTGGCCGGCGAACAGCCGCTGGCGCGTTCGAATCCCGCCGAGCTGCCGAGCGAAGGCGCCGCACTCGGCGCGATCCAGGTGCCGCCGAGCGGTCAGCCCGTGCTGTTCATGGCCGACCACCCGCTCACGGGCGGCTACCCGGTGATCGGCGCCGTCGCCACCTACCACCTTGACCGCGCCGGCCAGATCCCGATCGGCGCCAGCGTGCGCTTCAACCCCATTCAGCCATTCGGTACGCCATGAAAAAAGTTCTGATCGCCAACCGTGGCGAGATCGCCGTGCGCATCGTCCGCGCCTGTGCCGACTACGGCGTGAAGTCGGTCGCCGTATATGCCGATGCCGACCTCGACGCGCTGCACGCGCGCATGGCCGACGAGGCCTATGGCCTGGAGGGCCAACGGCCGGCCGACACCTACCTGAACATCGACAAGCTGCTGGCCGTGGCCGCACGCAGCGGCGCCGACGCGGTGCACCCGGGCTACGGCTTCTTGTCCGAGAACGCGGGCTTCGCGCGCGCGGTCATCGGCGCCGGCCTGACCTGGATCGGCCCGCCGCCGGCCGCCATCGCCGCGCTGGGCGACAAGGTGCAGGCGCGCACGATCGCGCTGGAGGTCGGCGCGCCGCTGGTCGCGGGTACGCCCGGGCCGGTCGAGGGCGCGGCCGAGGTGCTCGCCTTTGCCGAGCAGCACGGCTTGCCCATCATCATCAAGGCCGCGTTCGGCGGCGGCGGCCGCGGCATGAAGATCGCCTGGCGCATGGACGAGGTGGCCGACCTGTACGAGTCGGCGTCACGCGAGGCCGTCACCGCCTTCGGCCGCGGCGAGTGCTTTGTCGAGCAGTTTCTCGACCGGCCGCGCCACATCGAGGCCCAGGTGATCGCCGATACGCACGGCCACGTGGTCGTGCTCGGCACGCGCGACTGCTCACTGCAGCGGCGCAACCAGAAGCTGGTCGAAGAGGCGCCGGCGCCCTTTCTGAGCGACGCGCAGCGCGAGCGCATCCACCAGTCGGCGCGCGCCATCTGCGCCAAGGCCGGCTACGTCAGCGCCGGCACGGTGGAGTTCTTGCTCAGCCCGTCGGGCACGATCTCCTTCCTCGAGGTCAACACCCGCCTGCAGGTCGAGCACCCGGTCACCGAGGAAACCTCGGGCATCGACCTGGTGGTTGAGCAACTGCGCGTGGCCGACGGCCTGCCGTTGTCGATCACCGACACGCCCGTGCCGCGCGGCCATGCCTTCGAGTTCCGCATCAATGCCGAAGACGTGGGCCGCGGCTTCCTGCCGACACCCGGCCTGGTGCGCGTGTTCGAGCCTCCCTCGGGCCCCGGCGTGCGCGTCGACAGCGGCGTGCTGTCGGGCTCCACGGTGCCCGGCAGCTTCGACTCGCTGATGGCTAAGCTCATCGTCACCGGCGCCACGCGCGCCCAGGCCATCGCCCGCGCCCGCCGCGCGCTCGAGGAGTTCCGCATCGAGGGCGTGGCCTCGGTGCTGCCCTTCCATCGCGCGGTGATGGCGCACCCGGACTTCACGTCGGCCGATGAGTTCAAGGTGCACACGCGCTGGATCGAGACCGACTTTGCCAACAGCCTGGCCGCCGCCGTGCGCAGCGAACCGCCGGCGTCCGATGCGGCCCTGGTGCGCACGGCAGTCGAGATCGACGGGCGGCGGATGGCGCTGGGGCTGCCGGCCGAACTGCTGCGCGGCTTGCAGTCCGTGGCGGGCGGCGGCGCGTCGCCCGCGCCGGCGGCACCCGTTGAAGCGGACCCCGCAGCGGTCGCCGCGCCCATCGCCGGCAGCTTGCAAGCGTGGAAGGTCGCCGATGGCGACACCGTCGCGCAGGGCGACACCATCGCCACGATGGAGGCGATGAAGATGGAGATGCAAGTGACGGCCCACCGCGCGGGGCGCATTGCGCTGAAGGCTGAGCGCGGAGCTCATGTGGCGGCGGGAGTGGTCATCGCGACGATCGCGTAACCGCGGCAACTGGCAGGGAGCCGCGGCCGCGAACCCGAATCGCTTCTGACGCGG
>CADEEN010000466.1 GCA_902826345.1 uncultured Burkholderiales bacterium
GGAAGCACGTCGAGCGGAACGTCTTCAAGCTCCAAAAGCGCATCTATCAAGCCTCTGTAAAGAATGATCGAAAGAAGGTCCACCGACTCCAGAGACTGCTCCTGAAGTCCAGGTCGGGGCGATTGCTCGCGGTCCGAAGGGTCACGCAGGACAACCAGGGGAAGAAGACGGCTGGCGTCGATGGCGTCAAGTCGCTGACCCCGAAGCAGCGGTTGAAACTGAGCGCGACTCTACAAGTCGATGGGAAGGCCAGCCCGGTCCGTCGCGTCGAGATTCCGAAACCCGGCACGACGGAGACGCGAAAGTTGGGGATTCCCACGATGCACGACCGCGCAGTCCAGACGTTGGTCAAACACGCGCTCGAGCCCGAGTGGGAAGCGCGGTTTGAAGCCAATAGCTACGGGTTTCGCCCCGGCCGCTCGTGCCACGATGCGATCAACGCGATTTGTGCGTCGCTGAGCAAGCAAGCCAAATGGTGCTACGACGCCGATATCGCAAAATGTTTCGACCGAATCGCACACGAGCCGTTGCTTGAGAAGGTGCAGACGTGTCCAACACTCCGACGGCAAATCCGCGCGTGGCTTGCGGCGGGGGTGATGGACCACGGCGAGCTATTCCCGACCGAAGCGGGAACCCCGCAGGGAGGATGCATCTCGCCGCTGCTGGCAAATATTGCGCTGCACGGAATGGAGCACGACCTGCTCGCGCACTGCCGACCGCTCACGAAAATTGAGCCGAGGATGATCCGGTACGCCGACGATCTCGTCGTGCTCCATAAAGACAGAGCGATCATCGAGGAATGCCAGCGGTTCACCACGGAGTGGCTCAAGCAAATGGGACTGGAACCGAAACCGAGCAAGACCCGGGTCGTCCATAGCCTGGAAGCAGGTGACTCCGAACCAGGCTTTGACTTTCTGGGATTCAACATCCGGCAGCGTCGCTCCGGAAAGACCCGGAGTGCCATTGGCTGCGACGGAAAACCGCTCGGCCTCAACACCCACATCAAACCCAGCAAGGCCTCGGTACAAAAGCACGTCGAGAAACTTCGAGAGACGGTGCGCAGCAATCGAAGCGTCGAGCAGGAACTCCTGATCAAGCTCCTCGCTCCGAAGATCGTAGGCTGGTGTAATTACTTCGCCATCTACGCCTGCGCACAGACTTTCCGGAAGCTTAGCTAGTTTCCATCCACAAACCCTCTGTTGAAGCACGCTGAGAAATTGGAAGGTGGCGGGCTCGACGAGAAGGGAGGCGGACTCGACGGGAGGAGCGGCGCCCAAGAGGCGGTCGGCAGGGCGCTCAGGACGGATTTTGGATAGAGCTTTCCCAACCCGCGCCGTCGAGCCCGGTTCTGTTTCGGACGCTCAGCGGGCTGGCGGCCTCAGCGGGCGGGCAGCGGCGCCAGCGCTTGCAGGCTCGCCACGAAGATCACGCCCTGCACATACGCCAAAAAACCCGTCTCTCCTTTCCACCGGCTCCGCCCCATCCCAAGGCTCCTCTTGAGCCACGAGATCAGACCCTCCACCCCGGCGCGAAATCGGTACAGCCTGCGCCGGACCCGACGGCTTCCGCACGCCGCTTGTCCGTCGATGCCTCGCCCCTCGGGGAATGCCACGCGCTGCACCCCCAGCTCCTTGAGGTCCTTGACGTTCTGCTTGGAGGCGAAGCCCAGGTCCATCGCTGCGTCGTGCGGAATCCGTCCGGTGTTGTGCATCACCTGCTCGACGGCGCCTTGCGCAAGCGTCGCGTCGGCGGGATTTCCGCGCAGGATCTGGGCCCCCAGGACCACGCCGCTTTTGCCGAAGCTGACCAGGACCTTGTGACCGAAGACCACCTGGTTGCGCTTGCTCAAGATGTCGGCGTGCGTCTCGAACATCGACAGGCGCTTGTCTGTAGCCGGCACGCTCTGTCCGTCGAGCACGCGGCGCTCGGTCTGGTCACAGATGCACAGCGCGCTCTCGGCCTGGGCGCGCAGCGCGATGGACAGCCGCGCGGCTTTTTCGCCTGGCACTCCGTCGAGAAATGCGGCAGCCAAAAACGCCGCTTCAACGTAGCGCTTGGTGTCTTGAATCAGGTCGAAGTACAGACACGCGCGAGTTTCCTCATCGAGCTTTTCTTGGCGCAGGGCAGAGCTGCGGCGGGCCACGCGGCGCTTGTGGTTGGGCAGGGACATGGGCACCTGCTTCTGCGCGCGACGCAGAAGGCGCAACAGCACGCGGACCGCATCGGCGAGCAGCTGGGAATCAAGCGGGGGGCGCAAAGGCGCCGAGACCGGGGTGGTATCGATGCGCACGGCGTGGCCGGACTCGATGCCTTTTTCGACGGCCTGCTCGACGATGATCTGCTGCAGCGCTTGAATGGTTTCAGCGCGCAGGGCGCTGAGGTTTTTCTGCAGGCAGGAATGTTTGGGAGCGAGGTCGCCGATGCCGAGCAGACAAAAGGCGCGGTAGGTGGGGGAGTCTGCGAGATGAAATTCGAGCTGCTCGAAGTCGACCTGGAGCAGCAGGTAGAGCACGAGCATGCGCAGGACCTGCTGAGCGCTGAGGCCGTCTCTGCCGGTGTCACGGCGGACGCCAGGAGGAGCGAGGTCGTCCAGGACACGGGCCTCGAGCTGGGGCAGGCCGTCGAGCACCTTGGCGATGGCCGCGAGCCTGCGAGCGTGCTTGTTGGACAGGGTGGCCAGAGGAAGAGAAGGTTGGATGGGGTGAGCGGCGCGCATGGGATCTCCGTAAAAGACAAGTGTCCTCGACGGAGAAAAACGGATCAGCGGTCTCAACCGTGAGGCGACAGGCGGCCACATTGGCCCTGCTTCTTTCCGCTCAACAATAGGCGTTCAGCGACGGGGGGATTGGAGGGGGTGGGGTTTGTGGATGAGAACTAGCTACGTGATGTTTGCGATGCTGCTTGCCTGGGCCAGTCGACGTCATCCCAAGAAAGGGAAACACTGGATTGCCGACAAATATTGGCGGGTCCGCGACGGAGGAGGCTGGAGATTCCAGCCCCGCGGAAGCGAGAACCGACTGCCAAAACACTCGGACACCGGGGTCAAGATCCACACCAAGGTGGCGGGCTGTCGCAGTCCCTACGACGGAGACTGGGTCTACTGGAGCACGCGGTTGGGACGGCAACCGACCACGCCAGATCGAGTGGCGCGCCTGCTGAAAGAACAACGCGGGCGATGCTCGGAATGCGACCTGTACTTTCGCTCAGGCGACAAGATGGAGATCGATCACGTGCGTCCAAAGAGACAAGGCGGAACG
>CADEEN010000467.1 GCA_902826345.1 uncultured Burkholderiales bacterium
AACCCCCTCGGCAATCAGGTCTTCAGGACGGTGAATCCATCTGCGACTGCAGGTAGTTCGACTCGCCGACCTTGTCCACCAGCTCGAGCTGCGTTTCGAGAAAATCGATGTGCTCCTCGGTGTCGTCGAGGATGTGCTGCAGCACCTCGCGCGAAACGTAATCGCGCGAGAGTTCGCACTGCGCGATGCCGTCCTTGATGCAGGCCTGCGCGCCTTGCTCCATCTTCAGATCGCAGCCCAGCGCTTCGATCAGCGACTCGCCGATGAGCAGCTTGCCCAGGTCCTGCAGGTTCGGCAGGCCGTCGAGCGTGAGGATGCGCTCGATCAGCTTGTCGGCGTGCTTCATCTCGCCGATCGACTCCTCGTACTCCTTCTTCGCCATGCGGCCGAAGCCCCAGTGCTTGAACATGCGGTAGTGCAGGAAGTACTGGTTGACGGCGGTCAGCTCGTTCTTCAGTTGCGCCTGCAAACACTTGATGACCTTGGCATCGCCTTTCATCACAAGTCCTTTCGCAAAGAGGGGGTGTCAGCCGAGCAACGAGTATGGACCGCCGCGGTCGAGCGCGCGCTTGTAGGCCGGGCGCTCATGAATTCGCTCGAGAAAGCCGTTGAGGTTGGGGAAGTGGGAGCGCAGCGCGCCGCGCGACGAGGCGGCCTCGATCGGGAAACTCATCATCACGTCGGCGGCGCTGAAGGCGCGGCCGGTGAACCATGTGCGCGTGGCGAGCTCGCTTTCCATGAAGGCGAGCTGGCGCTTCAAGTCCGGCTTGATGAAGCCGTCGAGCACCTTGTCGGCGATGGCGCGGGCGATCGGCCGGGCGAAGAACGGCATCGGCGCCTTCTTGATGCGGTTGAAGATCAGCGCCATCACCAGCGGCGGCATTGCCGAGCCTTCGGCGTAGTGCAGCCAGTAGGTGTAGCGGTGGCGCTCGGGCGTGCCGGCGGCCGGGCGCAGCGCGTCGCCGGCCTGCTCGACCAGGTACTCGACGATGGCCCCGGTTTCGGCGACGGTGACCTTGCCGTCGGTGATCACCGGCGACTTGCCCAGCGGGTGGATGGCCTGCAGTGCCGGCGGCGCGAGCGAGGTTGTCTTGTCGCGCTCGTAGCGCTGCACCTCGTAGGGCAGACGCAGCTCTTCGAGCAGCCACAACACGCGCTGCGAGCGCGAGTGTTCGAGGTGGTGGATGGTGATCATTTCATTGCAAGGGCCACCAGCGGGCAGCCAGTTGTTCGAGCGTCGCGGCGTCGCCGGCCGGCAGGCGCTCCAGGTACCAAGGCAGGTTGCTGTAGCGGTGCAGCAGCGCGTGGGCCATCAAGCGGCATTGAAGCGCTTCGTCGAGCGCTTGCGGCGCGTGGCCGTACGCGAGCAGGATGCGGCGCAGCGTGCGGCCGTCGCCGCAGGCGACGAACAGGCCGACCGAGGCGAACTCGTACTCGGGCGCACCGAGCATCGCGGGTTCGAAGTCGAACAGGCCGGACAACTGCGCGTCGTCGAGCATCAGGTGCTCGCGCATGATCTCGGTGTGCAGCAGCACCTGCCGCGTGATGGGCGGCGGCATCCAGCGTTGCAGGAATTCGGGGATGCGTTCCAACCAGTGCGCGTCGAGCCCTCGCTTCGCTTGACGATCGACGGCGACGGCGCGCTGTTCGGTGATGAACTCATCCCAGCGCGGCGGCAGATCGGCCAGCGGCGCGGTGTCGATCGCGTGCAGCGCGGCGATGGTTTCGCCGAGCGTGTCGGCAATGCGGTCGCGCTCGGACCGGCCGAGCGCCGGCCAGGCATCGACCAGGCGCCGGCCGCGCAGTTTCGACATCAGCAGGTAGGGCCAGCCGTCATGGGTGTCGGCGGCGAAGAGTTGCGGCGTCGGCATCGGCAACTGGCCCTGCACCGCGGCGAGCACGCGCGCTTCCACGCTCGCGTGCTCGTGCTCGGTCGGCGGAAATAGCTTGAGCACATGCTGTGTGCCGACCGCGTAGACCGGCAGCGAGCCGCTGTCGTAGCGCAGTCGCGGTTCATCCTGCAGACCGTGGCGCGACAGCAGCGCGGTCACGCCGGGCTGGAGTGCGCTCTCGTCGTCGAGCAACGCGTCCCAGCCGGTTTCGTCGTGGGCTGTCGGCAACGTCATACGGTCAGCAGTTTGTTGACCAGCTCGGGCGTGGTCGACGCGCCGTACTTGCGCATCAGCCGCGCGCGATAGACATCGACGGTGCGCGGGCTGATCGCCAGCCGCTGGCCGACGCGCTTGGACGTCAGGCCCTCGATCAGCAGCGCCGCGATCTCGCGCTCGCGCGGCGTCAGCACGGCCGAGACCTTGCGCCGCGCCGACAGGTCTTCGAAGCTCCAGATGCCGGCAGCGTGCGGCTTTGCGGGGTCGAGCGCACGGCCGGAGACATGGCACCAGAAGAGCTCACCCGACAGCCGCTTCATGATGCGCTCGTCGGCGTAGAACCCTTTGCGGTCGAGGCTGGCGACGATGCGCTCGCCGGTGCGCTCGAACTCTTCGTGCGTCGGGTACAGCAACTCGAAGCTGCTGCCGGCCAACTGCGTCGCCTGCTGCGCGCCGAACATCGCCAGCAGTTGCTGGTTGCAGGCCACCATCAGGCGGTCGCGCGAGATGACGAGGCCGATCGGCGCTTGCTCGAACGCGGTGCGGTAGTCGGTGGCCGTCATCATCGCTAGTTGATTCTACGTAACGACTACGTAATGGGCTAAGTAGTACGCTCGCGCCTTCTCCAAGGAGAGCGATCGATGAAGAAGATCTACCCGAGCGCGAAGGCGGCGCTCGACGGCGTCGTCAGGGACGGCCAGCTATTCGCCGTCGGCGGCTTCGGTTTGTGCGGCATCCCGGAATCGCTGATCGACGCGCTGCGCGACTCCGGCGCGAAGAACCTGACCGTCATCTCCAACAACGCCGGCGTCGATGGCTTCGGTCTCGGCAAGCTGCTGCAGACGCGGCAGATCAAGAAGATGATCTCGAGCTACGTCGGCGAGAACAAGGAGTTCGAGCGCCAGTACTTGGCCGGCGAGCTGGAGCTCGAGTTCACGCCGCAGGGGACGCTGGCGGAGAAGTTGCGCGCCGGCGGCGCCGGCATCCCGGCCTTCTTCACCGCCACCGGCGTCGGCACGATCGTCGCCGAAGGCAAGGAGCTGCGTGAGTTCGACGGCCGTCAGTACGTGATGGAGAAGTCGCTCGTGCCCGACGTGTCGCTGGTCAAGGCCGACGTGGCCGACACCTCCGGCAACCTGCGCTTCCGGC
>CADEEN010000468.1 GCA_902826345.1 uncultured Burkholderiales bacterium
ACAAGCCGATCTACGACATCCCGGCCGTGCCGGTGTGCACCGGCAAGGAGCTGACCGACAACCTGTTGAAGCAGATCGAGCCCTTCGGCGCGACCTTCCATCTGGGGCAAGAGGTCAGCGTCGTCGAGAAAAAAGACGACGGCCGCTTCTTCGTCGAGACGAGCAAAGGCACGCACTTTCTCACCAAGACGATCTTCATCGCTGCCGGTGTCGGCGCGTTCCAGCCACGCTTGTTGAAGGTCGATGGCCTGGACAAGTACGACGGCACGCAACTGCACTACCGCGTGCGCGACCCGGCGCTGTTCGCCGGCAAGAACCTCGTCATCGTCGGCGGCGGCGACTCTGCCCTCGACTGGACGCTGAACTTCGTCCAGGAAGGCCCGCACAAGGCCGAGAGCGTGATCCTGATCCATCGGCGCGACGGCTTCAAGGCGGCGCCGGCATCCGTGGCGCGCATGAAGGAGTTGTGCGATGCGTACGAGATGCAGTTCGTCGTCGGCCAGATCACCGGCATCGAAGAGCGCGACGACAAGCTCAGCGCGATCAAGGTCACCGGCGGCGACGGCGTGACGCGTGTGATGCCGCTGGACATGCTGCTCGTCTTCTTCGGCCTGTCGCCCAAGTTGGGGCCGATCGCGAACTGGGGCTTGGCCATCGAGCGCAAGCAGTTGACGGTGGACACCGAACAGTTCAGCACCAACGTGCCGGGCATCTTCGCGGTGGGCGACATCAACACCTATCCCGGCAAGAAGAAGCTGATCCTGTCGGGCTTTCACGAGGCCGCGCTCGCAGCCTTCGGCGCCGCGCCGATCATCTTCCCGGACAAGCGCATCCACCTGCAGTACACGACGACGAGTCCGAAGCTGCACAAGGTGCTCGGTGTGGAAACGCCGACGTTCGACGACTAGAATTCATCGCATCGCGGCGATCCTGCTGCGATCTCGCTAGGGGTGCTGGGTCTTTGTTGATCCGGCTGAGATCAAACCCTCCGAACCTGACCGGGGTAATGCCCGCGCAAGGGAAGCCACATGAAATCAATCTGCTTTGCCGTTCTCGGCGCGTTCAGCGTTGTCGCGTCGAGCCTTTTGCATGCGCAGGAGACACAGCGCATCACGATCACCGGCAGCGCCACGCCACAAGCGCCCAGCGTCAGCGGTTTTGGCGACACGCCGTTGCAACGCGCGCCCTTCTCCGCCACAGTGATCGACCAGCGCGCGCTGCAAGACGCCGGCATCTCGAGCCTCGCAGACATCACGCGGCTCGACGCCGGCATCACCGACGCCTACAACGCGCCGGGCTACATCAGCCAGCTCGCGGTGCGCGGCTTCACGCTCGACAACCGCTTCAACTTTCGTCGTGATGGCCTGCCGATCAACGCCGAGACGGTGATCGGCCAGGCCAACAAGCAGAGGCTCGAAGTGTTGAAGGGCACGAGTGGTCTGCAAGCCGGCACCAGCGCACCGGGCGGTCTGGTGAACTTCGTCGTCAAGCGGCCGCGCGAGCGCGTGCGCGAGGCCAGCGTTTCGTGGGCGCAAGACGGCACGCTCGAAACCGCGTTCGACGTCGGCGCGCGAGAAGGCGGTATCGGCTGGCGGATCAACGCCGACGGTGCGCGGCTCGACCCGCAGACCAAGAACGCCCGTGGTCACCGCTGGCTCGCTGCGGGCGCCGTCGATGCGTGCGTGGGCAACACCTTCGTCGAAGCCGAAGTCGAAGCCAGCCGCCAGAGTCAGCCGAGCGTGCCGGGCTTCAGCCTGCTCGGCAGCCGCTTGCCGAATGCCAACGACATCGACCCACGCGTCAACCTCAACAACCAGGCCTGGAGCCTGCCGGTCGTGTTTGCCGGCCGCACCGGTTCGCTGCGCGTGACGCACGCGCTCGTCGACAACGCCGAGCGGCAGATCGAACTCGTCGCGCACGGCATGCGCCAACAACTGAAGAACGACGACCGCATCGCCTTCCCATTCGGTTGCAGCGTTGAAGAGGCGTTCGACCGCTACTGCAGCGACGGCAGCTTCGACTACTACGACTTCCGCAGCGACGACGAACGCCGCACCAGCGACGCGCTCGACCTGGCGATAAAAGGCCGCGCGCAACTGGGCGGCCTCACACACCGGTTCAACGCCGGCGTGCTGTTCACGCGCTACGTCGCGCGCTTCGGCCGTCAGGCCTTCAACTTCGTCGGCAGCGGCACGATCGACGGCCGCGCCGTCGTGCCCGCAGACCCGACGCTGACCGACGAAAACACCAACCGCGACGAGCGCAGCACCGAGCTGCATCTGCAGGACATGGTGCCGCTCGGCGCGCGGTGGAGCCTATGGGCAGGCCTGCGTCACACGCGTCTGGATCGCGAGAGCGTGCGCACCGACGGCTCGCGCGCCACGCAGTACTCACAGTCGTTCACGACGCCGTGGATCGCGTTGAGCCATGCCTTGACCGCACAGACGCAGGCCTACGTGAGCGCCGGACAAGGCATCGAATCCGACGTCGCGCCGAACCGCGCGCGCTATGTCAACGCCGGCGAAGCGCTGCCCGCGCTGAAAAGCCGGCAGGTCGAACTCGGCGTCAAACATGCGAGCGAGCCCTTCGACTGGCGCCTGGCCGCCTTCGACATCCGTCGCCCCGCAACGGGCGATTTCCACGCCGGCGACGGCGCTGCCGCACTCGATGACTGCAGCGACGACGACCCCTGCCTGCGCCGCACCGACGGCACGGCCAGCCATCGCGGCATCGAAGCCGAAGCCGAGTGGCGCGCTGGGGACTTTTCGCTGCGCGGCAGCACGATGCTGCTGCGTGCGCGCCGCGGTGGATCGAGCAACGCTGCCGTCAACGGCCTGCAGCCGACCAACGTGCCCACGCGCAGCCTGAAGCTGCAAGCCGCCTACAACGTCGCCGCCGTGCAGGGCCTGGCCCTGATCGGCTTCGTCACTCACGAAGGCCGGCGCAGGGTCGTGCCCGACAACAGCGTGTCCACGCCGGGCTGGACGCGCATCGACCTCGGCGCACGCTTCACGCAACGCGTCGGCGAGCAGACCCTCGTCTGGCGGCTCGGCGTCGACAACGCCACTGACCGCCGCGCCTGGCAGGAAGCCCCCTACCAGTTCGGCCACGCCTACCTCTACCCCCTAGCACCGAGAACCCTGCACGCCTCGCTGGCACTGCGCCTGTAAAGCGCCGCTATACTGCCGCCCTCGTTTCCTCGATAGCTCAGTTGGTAGAGCGCCGGACTGTTAATCCGTAGGTCCCTGGT
>CADEEN010000469.1 GCA_902826345.1 uncultured Burkholderiales bacterium
CGTCGAACAGCCACGGCAATTCGCTCTTGATGCTGTGCGCATCGAACAGCACGGCGTGGCCGTGCGCGCCGCGCACGCGCTGCACCTCGGCGGCCAGGGCATCGTGGTAGGGCTGCCAGTGCTCGTCGATGCGGCGCATGACCTCCACGCCGTCGGGCTCACAGCCGTCGCGGTACAGCGGCTCGCCGGTGAAGAAGCGCGTCGGCACGAGCTCGGTGTTGTTCGTGCCGGTGTACATCGGCGTGTTGTCGCTCGGCCGGTTCAGATCGATCACGTAGCGGCTCTCGCGCGGCACGAGCAGGCTGGCGCCGAGCTCGGCGGCAAAGGCGTAGAGGCGGTCGAGGAACCAGTCGGTGTCTTCGACCAGCAGCGCGCGCGGCTGGTAGCCCGGCTGCAACTCCTCGGGAATCAGCGTGCCGACGTGCGGCATGCTGATGACGAGCGGCGTCGTACCTCGGTGCAGGGTGAAGCTCATGGCGGACCGCCGAAGATGCGTTGCCGGCAAGGGTTGACACCGAAACGGTACGCGAGTTCACGCGGATGTTCGACGTCCCAGAGGGCGAGGTCGGCGCGCAGGCCGGGAGCGAGGCGGCCACGATCGTTCAAGCCCAGCGCGCAAGCCGCATGCACCGTGACACCGGCAAAGGCTTCTTCGGGCGTCAGGCGGAACAGGGTGCAGGCCATGTTGAGCATCAACAGCAAGGACAACGCGGGCGACGAGCCGGGATTGTGATCGGTGGCGATGGCGATGGGCACGCCGGCCGTGCGAAGCTCGGTGATCGGCGGCAACTTCGTTTCGCGCAGGAAATAGTAAGCGCCGGGCAGCAGCATCGCCACCGTGCCGCTGGCGCGCATCGCGGCAATGCCCTGCGCATCGAGGTGTTCGAGGTGGTCGCAGCTCAAGGCGCCGTATTCGGCCGCCAGCGCCGCGCCGTGCTGGTTCGACAACTGCTCGGCGTGCAGCTTGACCGGCAGGCCGAGCGCGCGTGCAGCGTCGAAGATGCGCCGCGTCTGCGCCGACGTGAAGCCGATCGTGTCGCAGAACGCATCGACGGCATCGACCAGGCCGCGCGCATGTTGCGCGGCGAGCCAGCGGCAGGCGGCGTCGATGTAGTCGTCGGCGCGGCCGGCGTATTCCTTCGGCAAGGCGTGTGCGGCCAGCGAGGTCGTGCGCACCGACAGCGGCAATTCGTTACCCAGGCGGCGCGCCACAGCCAGGCAGCGTGCTTCGTGCTGTTCGGACAGGCCGTAGCCGGACTTGATTTCAATTGTCGTCACGCCTTCGGCCATCAAGGTGCGCGCCCGCCGTTGCGCCGAAGCAAACAGAACATCGTCGCTGGCCGCGCGCGTGGCCGCGACCGTGGAGGCGATGCCGCCGCCGCGTTGCGCGATCTCTTCGTAGCTTGCGCCTTGCAGGCGTTGCTCGAACTCGGCCGCGCGGTCGCCGCCGTAGACGAGGTGCGTGTGGGCGTCGATTAGGCCCGGCGTCACCAGTGCGCCTTGCAGGTCGATCTCCTGCTGCGGCTGTGCATCGCGTGGGATGTCGCGCTCGGCGCCGACCCAGGCGATGCGCTCGCCCTCGGCCAGCAGCGCGCCGCGTTCGATCCAGCCCCATGGCTGGTCGCCGCTCATCGTGGCGATGCGTGCGTGGCGCCAGAGCTTGAGAGTCATGGGGCGTGGGTCATAGGCACAGAGTCCAACCGCTGAGCGACGGCAGGCTTTCGCCGGCATCGACGCTCCACCACAGTGTGCCTTCGGCGAAGAGGCCACGCCAGAGGACGCCGGCGGTGGGGCTGCGCTGCATCGAGGGGCGGCCCGCGCCGCGGCGCACCATCAGGTTCAGGTCGCGCGTCGGGCCGTCGATCAGGCGGCACATCGGCGCCGCTTCGCCGGCGAACGACACGGCCGCGTCGATGGGCGTCAGCCGGACATCGCCCTGCGGCAGCGACAAAACGACGCCGGCGCCTTCGAGCACGGCGAAGCAGCGGTCGATGCCGGCGAACGCGGAGAACGGCCCGTCGGCTTCGATCTCGGCGACGCTGACGCGAACCTGCCAGTCGTCGGCGTGCGGCCAGGCCAGCAGCTCGCGGGTGCGCCCGCCGCCGTTGCGCCACGGCACGAGCGGGCAGTCGTCCACGCGAACCACTTTCACGGCTCGAAGCTCCCTTCGAGCACGTAGCACGAGCCCGGATGCACCAGGCGCGCGATCGTGATCGCGGCCGTGCGCGTGAAGGTGCGCCGCGTGACGACGAGACAGGGGTCGTGCTCGCCGATGCCGAGCAGCGTGGCCTCCTGCGCCGTCGGTCGTGACGACTCGATCGAATACTGTGCACGCCAGAGCGCGGTGACCTCGAACAGGTAGTGCGTCGGCGTCGTGCGCGTGAAGTCCTGGTCGAGGTAGTGCGGCGCGCAGGCCGGGTTCACGTAGCGGTCTTCGCATTGCAGCGGCACGCCGTTCTCGTGATGAACGATGAGCGTGCGGAAGACGCGGCTGCCGCTGGCCACGCCGAGCTGCGCGGCCAGGGCAGCGCCGGCTTTCTCGGCCCGTTGCTGGTGCACCACCGCGGCATGACGGTGGCCGCGCGACTCGATCTCGTCGTGCAGGTCGCGGATGGTGAGCGTGGACGAGACGCGGTGCAGCGGCGCGGCGAAGGTGCCCACGCCCTGCGTGCGCTGCACCAAGCCCTCGGCCTGCAACTCGCGCAACGCGCGGTTGACGGTCATGCGGCTGACGGCAAACTGCGCCACCAACTCGGCTTCGGACGGCATCAGTGCGCCCGGCGCCCAGTAGCCGCTGGCCAGGCCATTCTTCAGATGCTCTTTGACGCGGGCGTAGGGGGCCGCAGCGCTGGTGGAAACCATGAGCCGGATCGTAGTTGACTAGGGTTGTCTAGACAAGTAGAGTGCAACCCGGATTTCAGGAGCGCCGCGATGACCGACCTTTCCCGCCTGCAAAGCGTTGCCCAACCGCGCCCCGTGCGCTCGCCGCGCGGCACGCAGTTGAGCTGCAAGAGCTGGCTGACCGAAGCCGCCCTGCGTATGCTTCACAACAACCTCGACCCCGAGGTGGCCGAGAACCCGGACGCTCTTGTTGTGTACGGTGGCATCGGCAAGGCGGCGCGCAACTGGGACTGCTTCGAGGCCATCGTCCGCGAGCTGAAGAACCTGAACGACGATGAGACCTTGCTGGTGCAGTCGGGCAAGCCGGTCGGTGTCTTCAAGACCCACCCTGACGCGCCGCGCGTG
>CADEEN010000470.1 GCA_902826345.1 uncultured Burkholderiales bacterium
GGTGACACGCATCGCGCCGGTGGCCACGCAGGCCGACGGCCGCAACGTCTTCGAAGTCGAAGGCACGCCGCAGGGCGCCACCGAGACACTGCGCCCGGGCATGCGCGGTGTGGCGCGCATCGAGGTCGGTGAGAGCACGCTCGGCGCGATCTGGTTCGAGCGCGCGCGGCACGCCTGGCGGCGCCTTAGCTGGCAGCTCTTCGGTTGACATGTCGAACGCGTCGTTGCTCTCGCCGCACTGGTACCGCGTCGCTTATCTGAAGCCGCGGTTGCGCAGCGGCGTGCGCGTGTCGCGCCAGCAGGTGCGCGGACAGACCTGGTACGTGCTGACCGATCCGGTCTCCGGCCGCCATCACCGCTTCAACGGCCCGGCCTACGCGCTGATCGCCGGCTGCGACGGCAAGTTGACGATCGACGACCTCTGGGCGCAGCGCGTGGACGCTGACGGTGATGACGCGCCGACCCAAGGCGAGGCGATCGAAGTGTTCGCGCAGGCCTTCGGCGCCAACCTGCTCGGCGGCGACATCGCGCCCGACGCCGGCGGCGTGATGAAGGCGCAAGGCAAACGGCAGGCGCAGCGCCGGCGCGCGGCGCTCAATCCGCTGGCCTTCAAGCTGCCGCTGTGGGACCCGGACCGCTTTCTCGACGCGCACGCGCATCGCCTGGCCTGGTGCTTCGGCCACGCAGGGCGCTGGCTCTTCGGCGCACTGCTGTTGCTCGGCGCCGTGCTGCTGATCGGCAACTTCAGCGAAGTCTCGCGCGCCACGGCAACGCAGCTCGGCCACGGCCGCATGCTGATCCTGCTCTGGCTGGCCTACCCGGTGATCAAGGGCTTGCATGAACTCGCGCACGCCTTTGCCGTCAAGGCGTTCGGCGGCGAGGTGCACGAGATGGGCGTGACGCTGCTGATGCTCACCCCCGTGCCGTATGTCGATGCGTCGGCGTCGATCGCCTTCGAGGACAAGCGCCGGCGCGCGCTCGTCGGCGCAGCCGGCATCGCCGTCGAGTTGCTGCTCGCCAGCGCCGCGCTGGCGCTCTGGCTGGCGCTCGAGCCAGGGCTGCTGCGCGATGCCGCGCTGTCGGTGATCGTCATCGGCGGCCTGTCCACCGTGCTCGTCAACGGCAACCCGCTGCTGCGTTTCGACGGCTACCACGTGCTGTGCGATCTGCTCGAGTTGCCGAACCTGGCGCAGCGCAGCCAGCGCCTGTGGCAAGCCGCGGCCAAACGCATCGCCCTCGGCCGCAGCACCGATGCCGCGGAGCACGTGCGCGGCGGCGAGCGCGCCTGGCTCGTCGCCTACGCGCCGGCGTCGTGGCTGTACCGCGGCCTGTTGACGGTCGGTCTGGCGCTGGCGCTGGCCGACTGGAACGCCTGGCTCGCGCTGGCGCTGCTCGCGCTCGCGGCATGGTGGATGCTCGCCGGCCCGCTGGTGAAAGCCACGGGCTGGTTGCTCGGCTCGGGGCAAGTGCATGGCCGGCGCGCGCGCGCCACCGCGCTCGGCGCCTCGGCGCTGGCCGCGTGCGCGCTGCTCGCCTTCGCGCTGCCGCTGCCGCACCGCACTTTGGCGCCAGCCGTCGTCTGGCTGCCGGACGAAGCGCTGGTGCGACCGCTGGCCGACGGTTTCATCGATCAGGTGCTGGTGCGCGACGGCCAGCCGGTGCAGGCCGGCACGCCGCTGCTGCGCCTGGCCAACGAGCCGCTGCGCCAGCAACTGCAGCGCGTGCAGGCCGAGTTGCAGCAGCGCCAGGTCGAACACTTCGCAGCCGTCGATGCCGACGCGTTGCGCGCCGGCCTGGCCGCCGACCGCATGGCCGCACTCGCAGCCGAGCGCGACCGCCTGGCCGAGCGTGTCGCCGGCCTGGACGTGCGCGCCAGCACCAGCGGCACTGTCGCACTCGACACGCGCCGCCTGGTCGTCGGCCAGCATCTGCAGCAGGGCCAGATCGCGGCGCATGTGCTGCCGCCGGGCGCGCCACTGGTGCGCGCGCTGGTGGCCAACGAAGACATCGCGCTCGTGCGCACCCTCATGCACGCACCGCCGGGGCAGATCGACGTCGCGCTCGCACACGCCGGCGGCGACACGGTGGGCGCGCAGTGGCTGCGCAGCGTGCCGCGCGCCTCGACCGAGCTCATCACGCCGGCCTTGGGCGAGCGCGCCGGCGGGCCGATCGCACTCGATCCGGCCGACCGTGACGGCAAGCAGGCGAAGGAGCCGCGCTTCGAAGTCGAGCTGCGGCTACCCGAGGGCATCACCGCGCATGTCGGCGCGCGCGCCTGGGTGACGTTCCGCCACGGCGAAGCGACGCTGGCCGAGTTGACGGCGCAGTTCCTGCGGCGCTCGTTCCTGAGGCACTTCAAGCGATGAGTGCTTCAGTGCTCCCGACGCGTGACCTCGCGTTTGCGGCCTACCCGCAGCGCGACACCGACACGTCGTGGCCGGGCTTGCGCGACGCGGCGCGCTGGCTGCGCGCCACGCCGCGCCCCTTTGCGCAGGCGCAGCTGCCGCCACGCGTCGAGCAAGCGCTGGCCGCGGCGCGGCGACGCCTGATGCACCTCGACGGCGTCAAGCTGCACGCGCTGCTGCCCAAGCTGCGCGCGCAGCTGCGGCGCTCCGGGTTGAAGGGTGATGCGGCGGGCTACGCGCTGGCTGTCGTCGCCGAGTTCGCGCAGCGCCGCCTCGGCCTGGCGCCGTACCCGACGCAGTTGCTCGCGGCGTGGCTGATGCTCGAAGGCCGCCTGGCCGAGATGGCCACCGGCGAAGGCAAGACGCTCGCCGCCGGCCTCGGCGCCGCAGCCGCCGCGCTGGCCGGCGTGCCGGTGCACCTGCTCACCGCCAACGACTACCTGGTGCAGCGTGACCGCGAAAAACTGCAGCCGCTGTACGACGCGCTCGGCCTGTCCAGCGCCTGCGTGCTGCCGTCGATGACGCGCTCAGAACGCGAAGCCGCGTACCGCTGCGACGTGGTCTATCTCACCGCGCGCGAACTGGCCTTCGATTACCTGCGCGACCACCTGCTGCTGTCCGGCGTGCGCGACCCGCGGCTGTTGCGCGCGCTGGCGATCTCGCAAGGCGACGACAGCGAGCAGAGCACCGACTTCGGCGTTCTCGGCGCGATGTTCGAGACTAGCACGCGCGCCGCCAGCCTCGACGTCATGGCGGCACCCGATGCCGCGCCGAGCATGCAGTTTGCGTTGCAGGGCCCGACGCCGGTGCTGCCCGGCCTGTGCCTGGCGCTGATCGACG
>CADEEN010000471.1 GCA_902826345.1 uncultured Burkholderiales bacterium
CCTGGACCATGTTGTCGCGCAGGTAGTCGAAGCCGAACTCGTTGTTGGTGCCGTAGGTGACGTCGGCGGCGTAGGCGGCCTGCTTGGTCTCGCGGTCCATACCCGGCACGTTGACGCCGACGGTGAGGCCGAGGAAGTTGTAGATCTGGCCCATCCACTCGGCGTCGCGCCGCGCCAGGTAGTCGTTGACGGTGACCAGGTGCACGCCCTTGCCGGCCAGCGCATTCAGGTACACCGGCAGCGTGGCCATCAGCGTCTTGCCTTCGCCGGTGCGCATCTCGGCGATCTTGCCCTGGTGCAGCGCCATGCCGCCCATCAGCTGCACGTCGAAGTGGCGCATCTTCAGCGTGCGCTTGCTGGCTTCGCGCACGGTGGCAAAGGCTTCGGGCAGCAGGTCGTCGAGCGTCGAGCCTTGTTCGAGCCGGGCCTTGAAGTCGGCCGTCTTGGCGCGCAACGCCGCATCGTCAAGCGCCTCGAATTGCGGCTCGAGGGCGTTGATCTTGGCGACAACGGCGCGGTATTGCTTGAGCAAGCGCTCGTTGCGGCTGCCGAAGATCGAAGTCAGTATTTTGGGCAACATGGGCGGGTCAGGAGTTCGTGTCGCAAATGAGGCGCTTGAAGCCGGCCTCAAGCCACGTGTCCCCGCGACCGACTGGCCGTGGGGAAAAAGCCGCGAATTTTAGCCGGGGGGGTCAGCGTGCACGCGGGTTGCCGGCCATGGACTTCGGATCGCCGCCGCGCCCGGCCAGAAAGCGCGCCGGGTTCTGCGGCACGCCGTCCACCAGCACCTCGAAGTGCAAGTGCGGCCCGGTCGAGCGCCCGGTGTTGCCGACCAGGGCCACCGCCTGGCCGCGCTTGACCAGGTCACCGGTCTTGACCAGCAGCTTGGACGCGTGCGCGTAGCGCGTCACGAGGCCGCTGCCATGGTCGATGTCCACCATGTTGCCGTAAGCCGAATGGTTGTCGGTGTTGATGACGACGCCGCCGGCCGCGGCGACGATCGGCGTGCCGACATCGGCCGGAAAGTCCAGACCCATGTGCAACGCACCGCGGCCGGTGATCGGATCGGTGCGAAAGCCGAAGCCCGAGCCCACCGGCCCGGCGACCGGCGTCGTGCTCGGGATCAGCAGTTGCGCCAGGCGGCCTTCGAGCAGGCGCGACTCGATCAGCGTGAACAGGTCGGTGTACTGGTCGGTGCGCTCGTCCATCAGATCGACGTTGCCCGCCAGCGCGTCGAGCGCGCTGCGCTGGCTGTCGTTCAGGCCCGGGATGAAAGGCCCACCCTGCCCCTTGACGGCAGCCGGCGCCGACGCGGCACCCGGCCGCGGCGACAGCACCGGCTTGAACTCTTCGGGCTTGACGCCGGCGAGGCCCGAGACGCGGTCGCCCATGGCTTCGAGCTTCAACAGCTTGGCCTGCATTTCGCCGACCTTGGTGGCCATGACGTCCAGGTTCTCGCGCACGAAGCGGTCGCGCTGCGCGAACTCGTCGCGCACGACGAGGCGGACGATCGAGCTGACCACCGGCCAGCCTTCGCGCGCTGCTTTCAAAAAGACGAAGTGGTAGACGAGGCCGGAGAACAGCATCAGCACCACGGCCAGCGCCGCAATGGCCAGCCCGATCTGGATGCGGTTCAGATGCAGCACCCGCGTCGTCGCCAGGCTGCCGTGGGTGATCATGATCTGCATGCGCCTAAACTCCTCTCGATGGGAGCGTCCAAAACACACTCGCCTGCGGTGCCGTCGCCCGTGAGCCTGGACCGCGCCATCGCATCGAATGACCGCCTGACGAGCCTGGCCGCGCGGCTGCGGGAATCGGAGCAGCGCTTGGCCACTATCGCACCGCTGCTGCCCGACACCCTGGCCCGCGAAGTGCGTTCGGGGCCGATCGACGATGAAGGCTGGTCGTTGCTTGTCTCCAATGCGGCCGTTGCCGCCAAACTGCGTCAGCTATTGCCACGTCTGAATGATGAGCTGCGCGCTCGTTCGTTCCGCGACCTTCCGATCCGGGTTCGCCTGCGCGCGTACTGAGACTTCGGCGCGTGGTGCCGGCTGTCCGAATCGAACGGACGACCTTCCGCTTACAAGGCGGGTGCTCTACCAGCTGAGCTAAGCCGGCCGGCCCAGGGCGCGGATTCTAGGCCGGCGTGGCGCAGCAAAGCAGTGACCAAAAGCGCGCCGGGAGGCGGCCCGTCACTTGATGCGCTTCAGCGAAGGCTTCGGGCTGCCCGGCGTCGGCGGCGGCTCGGGGTTTTCGGCCTCGCTGTTGTTCGAGCTCGGCGTGTCGACCGCGGTCAGCCGCGGCGGTGTGCCGCGTGCGCCGCCTTCGGCCGGCGGCAGCACCGACGGGCCGGCCGACGTGGCCGCGCTCGGCACCGGGAAGGCCATGCCCTGGCCGTTTTCGCGCGCGTAGATCGCCACCACGTGGTCGATCGGCACGACGATCTCGCGCGCCTGGCCGCCGAAGCGCGCCTTGAACTCGATCACGTCGTTGCCGAGCTTCAGGCCGGACGTCGCCTCGAAGCCGACGTTGAGCACGATCTCGTTGTTCTTGACGTACTCCTTGGGCACCTGCACCGCGCCATCGACATGCACCGCGATGTAGGGCGTGAAGCCGTTGTCGGTGCACCAGTCGTGCAGCGCACGGATCAGGTAGGGCCGCGTCGAGCTGCCCTGGCCCTCCGGTGACATGGGAGTCGTCGCCACGCTTGCTGTCGCCTACTTGCGCATCACTTTTTCCGAAGGTGTCAGCGCCTCGATGTAGGCCGGCCGCGAGAAGATGCGCTCGGCGTACTTGAGCAGCGGCAGCGCGTTCTTCGACAGGTCGATGCCGTAGTAGTCCAGGCGCCAGAGCAGCGGCGCGATGGCCACGTCGAGCATCGAGAAGTCGTCGCCCAGCATGAACTTGTTCTTCAGGAAGATCGGCGCCAATTGCGTCAGCCGGTCACGGATCTGGTCGCGCGCTTTCTCCTGTTGCTTCTCGGTGCCCTTGGCGACACCGCGGCCTTCCAGGATGTTGACGTTGGCGAACAACTCCTTCTCGAAGTTGAAGAGGAACAGGCGCACGCGCGCCCGCGCCACCGGGTCGCCCGGCATCAGCTGCGGATGCGGGAAACGCTCGTCGATGTACTCGTTGATGATGTGCGACTCGTAGAGGATCAGGTCGCGCTCGACGAGGATCGGCACCTCGTTGTACGGGTTCATCAGCGCGATGTCTTCGGGCTTGGCGAAGACGT
>CADEEN010000472.1 GCA_902826345.1 uncultured Burkholderiales bacterium
GGCGAGCCCTCGTCGTGGTGAGCGTCGAAGGCGCCGTGATCGTGATCGTGATCGGCGGCCGCGAGCTGATGCGCCTGCGGATGCGCCACCGCGTGCGCCATGCCGATGGCCTGCGCCAGCAGCAGCGCCAGCGCCGCAAAGAACGCAGCGCCTCTGCGGCGAGCGCAGGACAAAGAGAGCATCAGGGCGCCGGCGTGGCGTCGGTGACGCGGTAGAACAGGCCGTACTGGTCGTTCTCGAGCGCAGCGAACTTGCCTTCGACGACCACCGGCTCGATCGAGTACTTCACCGGGATCTTGCTGCGCACTTCGATCAGCCCCTGCGGCCCGGCCGGCACGCAGAAGCCGCAGGTCGTAGGCACGGCCGAGAGCAGGAAATGCTTCTGCCGGTCACCGGGCTCGAGCGGCATCATGAAACCCTGCACGCGCACCGTCTTGTCGTTCATCGCCTTCACCGGGCCGGGGAAGACAGGTGCGACGCGGTTCTTCTCCATCTTCGTTTCCACCGACGACAGCAGCTTCCAGGAGATCACGCCCTCGCGCTCTTCGAGCGGCTTGAACGCGCTGCGCGGATCGTGGAAGCCGGCGCCCTGCCCAGGGGCCGCAGACGGCGCGGCTGCTGGCGGTGTGCGTTGCTCGATCGGCGGCGCGAGCTGTGCCGAGGCCAGCAGCGCAAAACTGCCGCTCGCGATCAAAGTGACGACGGGCTTGACGAATCGCTTCATGACGACATCCGATCAATGTTCATGGCGCATACCGCAGTACTTGCCGATGGCCAGGCCCTTGCAGGCCACTTGAAGCTCCTTGTGGCAGACGTCTTCGGCCTTGCCGGACTCCAGGCACTTGGCTGCCGCCTCGTGCGCCGCCGCGATCGCGCGGTGGCGCACGACGTCCTTCTTCGCACCATCGGTCATCGCCGCGGGCTGGGCTTGCGCGCCTGCGGCTACGGCAACGACAACAGCCGCAAGGGTCACCACAAGACGTTTCATCGAACCGCTCCTTGAAAAGATTTCATCGTGGCGCCTGCATCAGGCGCGACACATCCAATCGTAACGCGCGCCACGCCGGCCACGCGGCCGCCACGAGTGCCAACACCAGCGTGCCGAGGACCAACCACGCCAGCGGCGCAGACCACCACCAAGCCATCACATGGAGCGAACGCTGGCGCGACAGTTCCCAGCCGAGTATCGCCGTCAAGCCCTGCGCCAGCAGCAGGCCGAGCGCAGCGCCCATCAGCGCCAGCAACAAGGCTTCGGCGAACACCAACGTCGCCACGCGCCGCGGCGGCGCGCCGAGCATGCGCAGCATCGCCAGATCGGGCTCGCGCTCGCGCACCGCATGCACGAGGCCGACGAACACACTGGCTGCCGCCGCGAGCAGGAGCACGATGCCGAAGCCGCGCAGCACGTCGGTGCCCGCCCCCACCATGCGCAGCAGGCGCGCCGACTCCAGCGCCGGCGCCGCCGCCTGCAGCCCGTCCTGCGCATTGACCCAGCGCGGCACCGACACGGCGGCCAGCGGCGAGCGGTAGCCGACCAGCAGCAACGTCACCTCGCGCTCGGCTTCGAGCAGCTTCTTGTCTTCGTCATCCACAGCCAACGCGGTTTCATGCACCACCCACACCGACTGCAGATCGGTCAGCACCAGGCGGTCGAGCACGCAGCCGCAGCGCGCGAGGCGGCCGGTCACCTTGTACGGCGTGTCGCCATGCGCTTCACCGCTCGCACCTAACCCGTGCGTGCCGACGAAGGTGTCGCCGACCTTCAGTCTCGTTTCGCTGGCCACGTCGGCGCCGAAAACCGCTTCGAGCTTGTCGGTCCAGAACGCGCCTTCGGCGAGCTGAACGCCGTACAGCGCCGGGTACTGCAGCGTCGTGCCGACGATGCGAAAACCCTTCAAGCTGTCACCGAGCGACAGCGGCACCACGCGGCCGACGAGCGGATGCTCGAGCAGCGTCTTGATGGCGTTGCGCCGGATGTTGCCGCTCGGCACGTCGATGTGGAACACACCGGCCAGGATCAACTGCATCGGGCTGCCCTTGGCGCCGACCACCAGATCGATGCCCGCCAGATCGCGCTGCACGCTGCGCTCGACCTGCTCGCCGACGATGACGACGAAGCCCATCGCCGCCACGCCGAGCGCCAGCAGCGCCAGGTTCAATACGGCGACGAGCGGGCGCGCCCAGAGATAACGCCAGGCGAGCGCGCCCAGCCTCATGGCAGCGCGTCCAACGCCAGTAACCGCGCCTGCGGCATGCGTGCGGACACACGCGCATCGTGCGTGGCGATGACCAGCGTGGCGCCGGTGTCGCGCGCCGCGTCGGCGAGTAACGCCATCACCGCGTCGCTCATCGCATCGTCGAGATTCGCCGTCGGCTCGTCGGCCAGCAACACGCGCGGGAACCGCATCAGCGCGCGCGCCAGCGCCACGCGCTGCGCCTGGCCGACGGAGAGTTCATGCGGCCGGCGCGCAGCGAGCGCACTCAAGCCCAAGCGATCGAGCAACGCACTCACCCGCGCACGATCCACCGCCGCGCCGCAGGCAATGAACGGCAGCGCCAAATTCTCGGCAACGGTCAGGCTCTCGCTCAGATGCAGACGCTGCGGCACGAAGCCCACCGCATGGCCGCGCCACGCATCGCGCTGGCCGCGCGGCAATGCACCGACATCGGTGTCCGCCACCACCACCCGCCCAGCGCGCGGCGTCAACAGCCCGGCGATCAACGCCAGCAGCGTCGACTTGCCGGAGCCCGAGGGCCCGCGCAGCAGCACCTGTGCGCCCTGCTCCGCTTCGAAGTCCGCAAAGCGACGCGCCGGCGACGATGCGACGGCTCGCCGCCGTCGTGGCGGCAATCCTCGCCGGCTACTGGCTGCTGCTCACCACGGTGGCGCCGCCGGGCGGGGTGGCCGGCGACCTGACCCCGGCCGGCAATCTCGGCGCGTGGCTCGACCGCACGTGGCTGGGCGGTCACCTGTGGCGGCCCGACTGGGATCCCGAAGGCCTGCTCGGCACGATGCCGGCGATCGGCTCGACGCTGCTCGGCGTGATCGCCGGGCTGTGGATTCAGGCCCGCCGGCCGGGTAGCGCGGCGGTGACGCTCGTGGCCGCCGGAGCGGCGCTCTCCGCCGCGGGCCTCACGTGGGGGCTGAGCTTTCCGATCAACAAGGCGCTGTGGACGAGTTCCTACGTGCTCTTCACCGCCGGCACCGCAGCGATGG
>CADEEN010000473.1 GCA_902826345.1 uncultured Burkholderiales bacterium
ACCACGCCGAGAACGTGACGCTGCTCGACGAGCAGCACGCCCAGATCGCCAAGGCCATCGCCGCGCGCGACCCGAAAGCGGCGCGCGCAGCCGCGAACATCCACTTGAGCTTCGTTCAAGCGAGCCTGCGCGAGGCCGTGGGGTCGCCGGGCCGCAAGGGCGCGAACGGCGTGGCGGAGCCGGCCATAGGCCCGGCCCGCGGCCGCAAGCGCGCCGACAACGACAACGGTGCCTGATCCGGCAGGAGGATCCATGTTGAGAGATGCAATGGACTCGTCTTCCACCTACGACCCTACCGCCAAGCAGAAGGCGCAAGCCAAGACCGCGCGCATTCCGATCAAGATCGTGCCGGCGGAAGTGCTGAAGAAGCCCGACTGGATCCGCGTCAGGGCCGCGACGCCGAACTCGCGCTTCTACGAGATCAAGCAGATCCTGCGCGAGCACAAGCTGCATTCGGTGTGCGAAGAAGCCTCGTGCCCGAACATCGGCGAGTGCTTCGGCAAGGGCACGGCGACGTTCATGATCATGGGCGACAAGTGCACGCGGCGCTGTCCGTTCTGCGATGTCGGCCACGGCCGGCCCGACCCGCTCGACGCCGACGAGCCCGCCAACCTCGCCAAGACGATCGCCGCGTTGAAGCTCAAGTATGTGGTGATCACCAGCGTCGATCGTGACGATCTGCGTGACGGCGGCGCCGCGCACTTCGTCGAGTGCATTCGCCAGACGCGCGAGTTGTCGCCGTCAACCACGATCGAAGTGCTGGTGCCGGACTTTCGTGGCCGCGATGACCGTGCACTGGAAATCCTCAAGGCCGCGCCGCCCGACGTGATGAATCACAACCTCGAGACCGTCCCGCGCCTGTACAGGGAAGCGCGGCCGGGCAGCGACTACGCCTTCAGCCTGAACCTGCTGAAGAAGTTCAAGGCGCTGTTCCCTCACGTCCCGACCAAGAGCGGGCTGATGGTCGGCCTGGGCGAGACCGACGACGAAATCCTCGCCGTGATGCGCGACATGCGCGCGCACGACATCGACATGCTCACGATCGGCCAGTACCTCGCGCCGAGCGGCCACCACTTGCCGGTGCGGCGTTACGTGCACCCGGACACCTTCGCGATGTTCGAGGCCGAGGCGATGAAGATGGGTTTCACGCATGCCGCCGTCGGCGCGATGGTGCGCAGCAGCTATCACGCCGACCAGCAGGCCCACGCGGCGGGTGTGGCTGTCTGACTGCGCGTCTCGCTACTGCGACCGTAGCTCGTCTCGCCATTCCGGTGTTCTCATGAAGGCGATGGGCGTGATCTGGCGTGCGTGCATGTCGGTGCGGATGACTATGGTTTGAACGTCAGCGCTTCGTCTCGTGTGGGCACGCCCCCGCTGCGCGGGGTCGAGCTGTCGTGCTTCGCATCGAGCCCCGTCGCTGCGCTCCGTGTCTCGCCCCTGACGGGCTTCCATCCCTCGTGCGAACAGCACGCCGCTCGCGCGGCACGACCGACGGGCCGGCTGCGTCGGCTCGGCTGACGAAGCCGGCCCTTCCCGTGGCCGGGGACCGCGGACTCGCGGAGGGCCGTCGCGGGTGCGCGACCGCCCTCTGTTTCGCTCGCCCGCTTGACGAACTGGCCCGCTGCTCGCGCACTGCGCTGCGCAAGCTCCGCTCCCGTGCACTGCGCTCGTGCCAGATCGTCACCCCGGCCACCCGCCATGCCCGAAGCCGGGCCGCCTGAAGCCAAGTCAGCGCGGGCCGGCTCGACTGCCGCGCCAGTCGCTGCGCTTGGTGGCACGTCGGTCGCAGAGCCGCCGGTCCTCGTGAACATGGGTGGGCCGCTCGCGGCAGCCGATGCGCCAGGGGTACCTGTCACACCGGCCGCGGTTGCTCGGGCCCTCTGTCGAACCCGGTGCTGCGGTCGCTGCCCGCTGTGCCGGTTCAGCCCACCGCGATCCCCCCACCGCGCCCCCGTCCGGGATGAGGGGGACTTGCGGGGGGATCTTCAATGCGGTGGGCCGGGAAACCGGCTCACCGTTTCGCATGTTGGCGATCGCCTGAACAGCCACCCCACCCCCCGCCCGCCCCAGGGCGGGAGCGAGGAGTCCGAGCAGAAGGATCAGTTTTCAGCAGCCCGAGACGGAATGCGGCTGGTCCTTCCGTGAGGAGTTCATCATGGCTTTTGTTCGTGTCGAACAACGCAATGCACACCTGGCCGGCGCCGTCCGGCTGCACACCGTGGAGGGTCGCGACGGTCCCGTTTCCAAGGCGACGCTGACCGCGATCAGCAACACCCGGCGCGGTTCGGGCGAGAACCGCGGCGAGGAAGCCACTGCGATCCAGTGGACGCTGTGGGGCAAGCAGGCCGAGAACGCGGCGCAGTACCTGGGCAAGGGAAGCCACGTCAACGTGGTGGGCCGGGTGCAGAACAACAACTACGATAAGGACGGCGAGACCGTCTACTCGATGGCCTTCACCGCCGAGGAAATCGACTACCTCGACACCAAGGCCGAGGGCGAAGCGCTGCGCGCGAAGCAGGGCAACGGTCCCAACGAGGGCCAGCCCGTGCCGCAGGCCAAGCCGGCCGCACCCGCCAAGGCGAAAGGCGCGAAGGGCCGCAAGGCTGCCGCCCCCGCTGCGCAAGCCGCGCTCGACGAGCAAGGCGACCCGATCCCGTTCTGACCACTGGCGGGCGGAGCGCGCGCCGTTCCGCCCCTTCATCCCATCGCAACGATTGAAGGAATCACCATGTACTCAACACCCACCCTCGCCACGCGCTTTGCGCGCAACACCCGCGTTCTGCGCACCGACTCGCCGCTGAGCGAAGACCAGATGCACGCCGCTGCGCCTTCGGTCTTCGCCGAAGGCAAGCACGCCAGCCGCTCCGAGCGCTACACCTACATCCCGACCATCGACGTGCTGCGCGGGCTGCGCAAGGAGGGCTTCGAGCCCTTCATGGTCGCGCAAGGGCAGAGCCGCGTCGAAGGCAAGGCCGAGTTCACCAAGCACCTGATCCGCATGCGCCATGCCGGGCAGGTGCAGGCCAGGCCAGAGGCGAACGAGATCATCCTCATCAACAGCCACGACGGCGCGAGCTCCTATCAACTTCTGGCGGGCGCTTTCAGGTTCGTTTGCTGTAACGGCCTGGTGGTTGGCAAGGTGGTCGAGGACATCCGCATCCCCCACTTATGCGTAGCTCCCGACTATGTGCAGTCGCGTGGCCGAGCCATCGCCG
>CADEEN010000474.1 GCA_902826345.1 uncultured Burkholderiales bacterium
GTGGTCTTCGACATAGGTCCTCCGTTCAGTTCTTGATTGACGGCCGAAACTGAATCACGTTGTCGCTTGGCTCTCGTCGTTCATCGGGCGCCCTAGTCGTAGGCTTCAGTCTGGCGAATTCGACGACGTTGGCCTTTCCGTTGAAGTAACCCTCCGGAAGCCCGGTAAGTGACTCCACATCCATTGCGGCTAACCCGATATGCCTCGGAATGGAATCCAGAGGCATTACCTTCTCAGCAACCAGAAGCTCAATAGTGCGGCGAAGAAGGCGAGGCTGCTCAGGCGCTCGCTCATCGTCGCCTGGCTCCGATTTCGCGCCCCAGCGAGCTGAGCGTCTCTTGAAGAGCAATTGCGTGCCATCGGCATCGAGCAACTCGAGCGCCTGCAGCCGCATGATGATTGCCGCTGCTGAGGCTCCCCAGCGTCGCTTCAATAGAAGCAGGTCGTCGAGAGTTGGAGGAACTCGCACTTCCGCTGCGAACGTTTCTGCAGGAAGTAGGAAGGCGCCGGCAAAGCGGTGTGCCTGCTGCTCAAGCACCTTGTGTCGTGTGCGTTCCGCGGGGCGCGCAATGTGCCTGTGCAAGACAAGATGCCCAAGCTCGTGCGCGAGATCAAAGCGACTTCTGTACGCGTTCGCTTTGTCTGCTGACAAGAGTACGAGCGGGCGACCAACAGCGTCACTCCAGGCAGACAGACCCTCGATTTGCGCCACGCCGGTCTCCTCCCGAATGAGGATGATGCCGGCGCCTTCCACTGCAAGCGCCACGTCTTGGATAGCCGACCGTCCGAGGCGCCACAAGTCGCGACACTCGCATGCAGCCGCCTCGATATCCCCCGATGTAATTTCATCGGGATCGCTGAACGTACGCGTCGGCAGATTCACGACCGGATAGTCAACGTACTCCATCAGTGCCGTTGCGATGTCCTGCCCCCATTCGAGGCGTGCCTCCAACATTGCTCGTGCGGCGACATGCGCGGATGCATTGCTGCGAAAAAGTGGCAAGGAAACCTTGGGTCCGGGTGCGCGCGTAAACCATTCCGGAGTGACGTTTACGACGGAAGCCAGTCGTTCAAGAGCTTCGCGTTCAGGTGCTTGCGTTCCCGCTCGCCACTTGCTGATCGTGGCCGGCGACACCTCGACCATAGATGCCAGCTGCACCTGCGTCAGTCGTCGTGCCGCGAGTGCCTGGCTCAGGCGTTCCTTTTGAAATCCTTGAACTCCGCCCCTGCTCATGGGGCGGTCCCGTCCTTGTTCTGCTGCTTGGACTGGCCCTTCTTCAGCTTCGGCACAGCAAGATCAGTCTGGGTGACCGCCGGTGCCTCGTACCGCTTGATGAAGTCGTTCAAGGGTTCCTTGAACAGCCAGCCGCGCATGTCGCGGTTAGGGACGGCGATCTGAATCGATACGGGACATTCGGGCTGGAAATTGAGATTCCCCGAGAAGCAGGCGACGAAGAAGGCCACAGCATCTGAAGGCGGCTGATACGTCGAGAACAGTCCGGGCTGCACCAGGGGTTCAAGGGCCGCATTTGCGAGCGCCATCTGGCGTCGCGTGTGACTGCGCCGCCCATTGATCCAAAAACCCTGGGGAATATTGAAGCGCGCGAGCGTCAACATCCCCGATCGGCCCGTGACGAGTCCGTTGCCCTTGATTGCCGAAGGCGAAGCCTGATTGGCCGCTAGGGCGCGATGAAAGGCCTCGTTCATGTGGAAGTGGCGCAGCTGCCCCACAACGTGCGGCAGGTGACCCTCGTCCATGCCGCTCGCGGCAGAAAACGCGCGTCGCGCCCCAGCCTCCAGAGCGTCCTCGACTCCCATCACCACCTCGCGGGTCAGGTTGGCAACAAGAAGGGACTCGATCGTTGCGGTGCTGGGTTGTGTCATGGGGAGGGTTCCATCCGGTTTCGCGTAACGGGAATATACATCATAAAAGTTTCGTATAGAAGCCGGATGGCGTCAGCAGCGGAGGTTAATGCCTGCTGGAAGGTTCCGGGGCTGAATTGTGGTACTGTAAACCGCAGTACATCTGCAGTGGTTTCTGGAGAGGCAATGGCTTCCGGCAAGACCGCCACGCTCACATTTCGAATCGATCCTGGGCTCAAGGAGGCGCTTCGAATGGCCGCGGATCAGGAGCATCGCTCGATCGCGAACATGATCGAGGTGCTAATTCGGGATTACTGCGAGCAGCGGGGTATCGAGATCCCGCTCTCCGAGGACAGCAAGAACAATCAAGGGGTGCGTTCATGATCAAGACGGTCAAGCAGGCTTGCCGATTCAACCCAATCATCCGCGACTACCGGATGAGCCAGGGCATCGAGAACCTAGCCGACCTGATCCAGGACGCGGGCGATGGTCGCGAGTTCTTCTCGCGCAACTACGTTACTCACGGTATGGAGCAGCTGTTTAGGGAAGGCCTGCTGCGTCTCTCGGGCAAATCTGACCAAGCCGTGTTCGAGCTTACCCAAGCCATGGGTGGCGGTAAGACTCACATGATGATCGCGCTTGGCCTTCTCGCGCGCCATCCGAATCTGCGAAAGGATGTTCTGGCTGCCGACCTGGCCTCTCGCATCGAGTTCGGCCAATCGCGCATTGCCGCTTTCAATGGCCGCAACAATCCCGACAACTACATCTGGGGTGAGATCGCCACCCAGCTTGGTGCGGCTGAGGCCATCAAGCCCTACTGGGTCAATGGACCGAAGGCTGTCGATCAGCGTGTGTGGAAGGAAATCATCGGCGACAAACCCACGCTGATCCTCCTCGACGAGTTGCCGCCCTATCTGGACAACGCCAGTACTCAAGTGTTCGGTCAGGGCACGCTGGCAAACATGGTCGTCTACAGCCTCAGCAGTCTGATGAGCGCAGCGCTGGAGTTGCCGAACTGCGCCATTGTCGTGGCGAATCTTTCAGGCAGCTACAAGGCTCAAACCAAGGCGCTAGCGGACGCTATCTCCAATTTGCAGCAGGAGACTCGCCGGCAGGCGATGACAATCACGCCCGTGCAGCTTGCGGGCAACGAGATCTACGAAATCCTCAAGAAGCGCCTCATCGACGAACTGCCGGACGAGCGCGTCGTCTCCGAGGTTGCCGAGGAATACGCCCAGCAGGTAAAGAAGGCAGAAGACGGCGGCTATATCGTGGCCAGCAGCATCGAGCAGATCGCCGAACAGGTGCGCGAGACATACCCCTTCCACCCGTCCTTCAAGCAT
>CADEEN010000475.1 GCA_902826345.1 uncultured Burkholderiales bacterium
TCGCGGTAGATGCGCATCATCTCCTGCTGCATCAGCTGCGGCTTGTCCTTGTAGCGCTCGCGCATGTCGGTGATGCGCGGCGCCAGCGCCTTCATCTTGCCCATCGAGCGGTAGGCGCTGGCATTGAGCCAGTAGAAGGCGATCTTCAGCAGCACCACCAGCGCAACGATCGACCAGCCCCAGTTGCCGAGCACCTTGTGCAACTGGTCGAGCACCCAGTACAGCGGCTTGGCGAGCACGGTGAACCAGCCGTAGTCCTTGACCAGGTCCAGGCCCGGCGCCATCGCTTCGAGCTTGTTCTCTTCCTGCGGGCCGGCGAACAGCGTCGCCTCGTGCGACTTGCTGGCGCCGGGCGCCAGCTCGCCGAGCGGCAGCACCATCTGCACCGCGTACAGGTTGGCGCTGACCTTTTGCGTGCGGAACTCGCGCGGCGTGCCGGGCGGCACCAGCCAGGCCGAGGCGAAGTAGTGCTGCACCATCGCGATCCAGCCGTCGTTGGCGCTGGTGGCGTGGCTGGTCTTGCTTTTCTCGATGTCGCCGAAGTCGATCTTTTCGTACTTCTTGGCCTCGGTGTAGACCGCCGGGCCGGTGAAGGTGAAGTACCACTTCGATTCGCCGCGCGCCGGGTTGCCGTCGCGCTCCAGGCCGAGGTAGAGCTGCGGCGTCACGGCCGTCACGCCGTTGTTGATCAGTTCGTGCTTGACGCCGATCTGGTAGCTGCCGCGCTTGAAGGTGTAGGTCTTGGCCAGCTTCACGACGCCGTCGCCGACCGACTCGAAGCGCACGGCCAGGTCGCTGCTGGCGGCGTCGAGCGTCGTCGGACCCTCGATGCGCTTCATCGCGCTCCAGTGGTTGGGCAGCGTGACGCCGGGCTGTGCGGTGATGAGGCCGCTCTGCGCCTTGTAGACGCGCTCGGCGCTGCGGTCGAAGAGCACGACGTTGCGCTGACGGTCTTCGGCGTCGGCCTGCTGCAGCAGCTCCAGCCGCACCAGACTGGCGCCGACGCTGTCGAACGTGGCCTTGACGAGGTCGGTGGTGATGACGGTCTGCTCACCGCTCGCGGTCGCGGCGGCGGACGCACCAGCGGTTGGCGTCGCTGCGGACGTCGCCGCGCCGGGCACGGCGGCCGCGGCGGGAACGCCGGTCTGCGGCGCGGCCACAGACGCCGAACCGGGCGCAGCCAGCGGCGGTGCGCTGGCCGCGGCGCGCGGTGGCGGCGGCGAGAACCACGACGGCTGGCCGGTGTGCTTGTTCCAGGCATCCCACAGGAACACCAGCGACATGGTGAACACCATCCACAAGAGGGTGCGTCGGATATCGGTCATGAAAGAAGGCTCTTGCGGTTCGAGGAGGAAGAGTCGGCCGCCGGCGGCACCGGGTCAAAGCCGCCGTCGCACCAGGGATGGCAGCGCAGGACGCGCCGCGCGGCGAGGTAGGCGCCGGCGGCAGCGCCATGCTGGTCGAGTGCGTCGAGCGCATAGCGCGAGCAGGTCGGCTCGAAGCGGCAGGCGCTGCCGAGCCACGGGCTCAAGAAAAAACGGTAGGCGCGCACCGGCGCAGCCAGCAGCCGGCGCGGCCAGAGCCAGGCAGCGTGTGTGCTCATCAGCGCCGGGCCTGCGCGAACAGCAGCTCGAGTTCGCCGCGCACGGCGTCACGAAGCGCGTCGGAGACCGCGCTGCGGTACTGCTGCGGGCTGAAGGCGCTGCGCTGGCGGATCAGCATCTGGCGGCCGGCCCAGTCGACGCAGCGGCGGCGCAGCGCCTCACGCATCTGGCGCTTGACCAGGTTGCGTGTGGCCGCTCGCTTGGCGTGGCGCTTCGGCACCACCAGCGCCAAGCCAACCACGGGCAGCGCCGGCGGGTTTGGAAATGGAGAGTTATCCACAGATCGGGTCCTGTCTGGTGCGGCGCCAGTGGGTAACTCCTGCGCAAGGGGCCGTTCGGGCGACACCTGCAAGATGAAGTGCGATGTCTTGGCGACGGTGGGGGCGCCCAGCAGTGCCTTCAATGCATCGCCGGCCAGGCTGACCCAGGGTGCTGCCTTCGGCCGCCTCAACGTCGGGCCACCCGTCGGCAAGGCCGCAACGGGCCGCGGGCTCAGACCGCCAGGCGCTTGCGGCCCTTGGCGCGGCGCGCGTTGATCACGGCGCGACCACCGCGGGTCTTCATCCGCACGAGGAAACCGTGAGTGCGGGCGCGGCGGGTTTTCGACGCTTGATAAGTGCGTTTCATGGCAGAAGATCCGATGGAGGTCCGTTGGGGAAGGTTTGGAAAAGGCCTGGAAGGGAATGGAGCGCAAGCGGCCGTGGGCTGGACCGCCGCTCAGAGAAACCCGCGATTGCAACACGAAGACCAGGGACGGTCAACGACGCCACCCTCCAATGGTCTCGGCGACGGCCGGGCGGGGGCCGGCCAAAAACTGTGGATAAACAGCGCTGCACGGTCTCGACTGGACTACACTCGCGCCCGCTCCAAAAGAACTTGTCCACAATGAGCCTCGACCTCTGGCAACGCGGCTGCGAGCAACTCGCCGCAGAGCTGCCCGAACAGCAATACAACACCTGGATCCGCCCGCTGCCGCCGGCCGACGTGGCCGTCAACGGGCAGTCCGCGGTGGTCTCGCTGCGCGTGCCCAATCGCTTCAAGCTCGACTGGATTCGCTCTCAGTACGCCAGCCGGATCGAAGACGTGCTGACGCGGCTGGCAGGGCAGCCGGTGTCGTTGCAGCTGCATCTGGCGCTGGCGCCGTCCCGGCCGGCCGCGGCGGCCGCCGCACCGGCGCTGGTGGGCCTGCCGCTGCGCAGCGGCGACGCGCCGCCGCGCGCTGCGACCGTGCTGCCGGTGCACCGTCTGAACGCCGCGCTGACCTTCGACTCGCTGGTCGCCGGGCGCGCCAATCAGATGGCGCGCACCGCGGCGTTGCACGTCGCCGGCAGCCCGGGCCACATGTACAACCCGCTGTTCATCTATGGCGGCGTCGGCCTGGGCAAGACGCACCTGGTGCATGCCGTCGGCAATGCGCTGTTGAAGGACAACCCGAACGCCCGCGTGCTCTACCTGCACGCCGAGCAGTTCATCAGCGACGTCGTCAAGAACTACCAGCGCAAGACCTTCGACGAGCTGAAGGCCAAGTACCACTCGCTCGACCTGCTGCTGATCGACGACGTGCAGTTCT
>CADEEN010000476.1 GCA_902826345.1 uncultured Burkholderiales bacterium
CGAGCACATCCACGAGAGCCTTGCCCCTAGGCCCAGGAACTGAGATAGTCAGCTTGGCCATCTTGGACTTGATCTCCTCCACGCGCGCCGGCTGTTCGAGTTCAGCGAGGGACTCTCGCTCACTCCACGTATACCGCTGCCCTGAGTCCACATCGATCTTCTCATACCTCTTGGCGTCCTCGAAGAGATTGGGGTGGTTCTCGCGCAGGCCTACCCACTCGTGCTTGCGCTGGTAGAAACAGAAATAGCAGCCCGACCTAGTCCGCCACGAGTAATACGTGGGGAATCCGAGGCCGCTCTCCTGAAGGATGCGATGGACATCTGCCAGCGTGAAACCCGCCTCGACAAACGGGTAGGCCGGCTCGATGTTCGGCTTCGACGGCCGATACCCCGCTCTGTTTTCGTCGGCGCGTATCCCCAGATACATGCGCACTGGGTCATCGCCCACATACTTCTCGAAGGGCTTGATCTTGAGCACCTTTGTGCACCAGCGCATCCGCGATGATGGCAGGTAGTCCCCGTAGACGTGCAACCAGTGATCGAATCCGCGATCGTCCCTGAGATGGGTAATCTTTCGCCCCAGATGGGCTTCCAGCCGTTTGAGGTACTCGTAGGTTTCGGGAAGTTCTTTGTCCGTGTCAGAGAAGACGTATTCCAAGTCTGGTACGCGATCCCGGAGATAGATCGCGAGCGCGGTGCTGTCCTTTCCTCCTGACAGCGAGACGATGTGGCGGAGTGGGCTGCTCAAGCGGAAGCTCCTGCTGGGACCGATACTGCCGACGATTCCAGAAACTCATGGGCGGCTTTCGCGAGCGCCGCCACCGCGACGACGCGGTGTCCATTGGTCGCATAATCCTGCAGATGACCGAGCAGCGAGCCGGCAAGCGTGGTGGCATCCGCCATCTCGCGATCGCCTACATGTACGATAGTCTCACGATCGGGCAGCGCCGTGCCCGCGACGCCGAGGCGAATCGAGAGCATCTCGCCATCCGCTTGGCCCGCGTGCTTCCGGTCCTCCAGCAGGCACTCCAACCCCTTGAACCGGCGCGCCCGCTGGCTTAGCGCGATGTCAAACCTGGCCCGGTCGTCATCACGCCAGACAGGCGGCGGACTGCTCGCGAGGAGGGCCGCTACAGACTCGATCCACTGACGATCATCAGGCGCGGAGTCGACCACGCGCGTGACAAGGGTCTTGAGCTCGGGATCAAGAGCCACGGGCTGGATGAGCTTCGCCCGGCGAACAAGTTCGATACGGGTGTCGCGTAGGTCGAGGGCGCAGTCGAACGCGCCAGCGATGGCGGCGTGGACGTCCGACAAGAGCCGGTCGTACGCGCGCTGGAGGTTAGAGATGCTCTCTTGGAGTGCCGTGAGATATCGCTGCACCTCTTCGCGTACCATCCGCCCCTTGGAATCGAATGGCTTGACTCCGCACGCCAGTGGCAAGTCTGCAAAAAGCAGTTGATCTGGTTCCGTTGCTCCGAGCAGCGCCTGCCTAACAGCCACCGCGGTGCGGTCCAGCGAGGAGGTGCGAAGCGTGTACTCGTCCAGCTTCCTCACGAAGCTGATAAGTGGCTTGACGACGTCGAGAACCTCCCGTCGGCCAATCCGCACCGGCAGCTCCTGCTTTCCCAGCATCTGCGCGAGCTGATGGAACACGGTCGAGCGAACGCCGGTGACGCGCCAGCGTCGCAGGGTAAACCCCTCGGGGCTCTTGATCAGGCGCTCAAAGATCGGGACCGTGAGCATGGGCACAAAGGCACCCTGCTCGTAGAGGGCCACGTCGGCCTCGTGAGCCAGAAGCGCAGAACAGACCACGAGCGGCACAACTCCAAGTCGGAGGCCGCACGGCGGCTTTTGGAGCTGATCAAAGAGCTCGGCGACCGTGCGTTGCTGTCCCTCGGCCTGATCGAAGAACGAGCGCACCGCGGCAAACAGCGCCTCGCCCTTGTTCTTCGCGCTCCGCATTTCGGTGGTGAAATGCCAGCCCGTCGACCCATTAACGTGCAGCCCGAGCCCCCGGAGCACTGACAGGTAAATGCTGCGCTCGGGCGGATTACCCGTGATCCCGACCTCGGGTTCCTTGCCGTGCAGAATCATCCGCTCGATGAGATTTCGCCGCGCAGCGGCGGCGGACGACGAGAGCTCCCGTCGGTTGATGATCTCGTTCTTGATAATCGGCGCATCCGCAAAGAGCTCGTCGCACACCTTCGACAGCAGTTCGTTTAAGTCGCGTTGCGTCTTGAGCTCCCGCTTCTTCCCTCGGTAGAGCCACGTCGTGCCGGCCGCGCCATCCGCGTGCCCGAAGAGGCACTGCGACAGCTCCGTCTGCAGGCGACGTCGGACGTCCGATTCGCGCACCTCGAGTTCGAGCCGTGCGGTGGAGTCGCTTACGAGCGCCGGCGTATTGTCTCTCACCCATTGGAGGCACGCCAACTCCCGCGCGAGAAAAGCGATCTCCCGGTTGTTCCTCGGCATCGCGGCGACGATGTCGTTCATGTCGCCGAGTATGGCCAGCGTCGTGTCCACTTGCGGGGGGGTGTCATGCTCACCGAACACCAGTAGGACACGTCCATCTGCGTTGCGGTCGTGCGAGCGTGCGATCGTTTCGAGATTGCGATCTTGTACGTGTTCGACGGAGAAGAGACGCAACGTCCCGGTATCAAAGGAGTGTCGCCTCGCGATCATCGGGCGCATCCGGAAGTGCTTCTGCAACAGTCCGGCGGTATGACTGTCAGCGGGCAAAGCCGATCGAGCCGCCGCAAGACGACTCTCAATGTCAACGTCGCTCCCCTCCCACAGACTGAAACTGTTGTTGTACTTTCGCTCGACCACCACCGACCGTTGCGCCAATCCGGCCAAAGCCTGCTGCACCTTTGGAGCGGTGACGTTTGGGGCCAGTGCGAACCGGACGGTGTCAGCGGAGGGCGCCACGTCATGCCAACGTCCGACGATTCCCAGCAGCGCAATTGTCTTGAACACCGCTGCCGTCGCGGGATCGACGTCTGACAATCGGCGTTCGATGTCGAGGGCCTCGGCCCATCGCTTACCGTCTCGGTTATGAAGGAGCGCGTCACCGATCGTCCCCACGAGGTAGTCATAGAGATGCGATACCGTAAACAGATCGCCGCCCCGGCTGTTTCGCTCGACAAAATCTCGCAAGCCGAGCGGC
>CADEEN010000477.1 GCA_902826345.1 uncultured Burkholderiales bacterium
CGCACAAGCTCCAGGCTTTCCAGCATGGCGTCGACGCCCATGGGGAACAGCTTCTTGAAGTAGACGTCACCCAGAGACTCGTCCGGCCCGATCTCGACCGACTTCTGGATCAGGATCGGCCCCTCATCGAGACCCTCATTTGGCCAGAAGATGGTGAGGCCGGTGTGCGTCTTGCCCATCGCGATCGGCCAGTTGATCGATGACGGCCCGCGATGGGCCGGCAGCAGCGAGGGATGATACTGGAACGTCCCCAGCCGCGGTGCGTCCAGCACCGGCTGCGGCACGAACAGCAAGACGTATGCCATCATGCATACGTCCGCGTTGAACGACTTCATCAGCTCCAGCGACTCCGGAGTCTTCCAGCTCTTGGGCTGGTGGACGGCGAGGCCCTTCTCCTTGGCGAATACCTTCAATGGGTCTTCGGGACGGCCCGCCTTGTCCGGCGCGCAGCATACCGCCACGACGTTCTCACCCCGCTCGAGCAGCTTTTCGAGCACGGCCTTGCCAAAGGCCTCCTGCCCATGAACGACGATACGCATGTTTTGCATCTCTCTGATGATGTGGCGCCCTCGCCCGCAACGGGGCGAGGGGATTGTCACTCGGCGGCCTGTTTCTTCACCGCAGCCGTCGCGCCGGCCTGGGCAAGGCCCGAAATCTCATCGGCCGAATAGCCGAGCTCGCGCAGCACCTCGTCGGTGTGCTCGCCGAGGAGCGGAGAGCGCGCGACGTCCGACGGACTCGCGGACAGCTTGATCGGATTGCCGACCGACAGGTACTTGCCGCGCGCCGGGTGATCGACCTCGACCACCGTGCCCGAAGCGCGCAGCGCCGGTTCGTCGGCGATCTCCTTCATCGACAGGATCGGCCCGCAGGGGATGTCGTACCGGTTCAGGATCTCCATCGCTTCGTATTTGGTCTTGGTCATGGTCCAGCGCTCGATGCGGGCGAAGATCGGCCGCAGATGCAAGAGCCGCGCCTGCGGCGTGGCGTAGGCCTCGTCGTCGATCCATCCGGGCTCGCCGATGACCTGGCACACCGCGGGCCAGACGGCCGCCTGCGTGATGAAGTAGATGTAGGCGTTGGGGTCGGTTTCCCAGCCCTTGCACTTCAGGATCGAGCCCGGCTGGCCGCCGCCGGAGGCGTTGCCCGCGCGCGGCACGGCGTCGCCGAACTTGCCGTCGGGGTACTGCGGGTACTCGTGCAGCGTGTGCGTGCGGTCCAGGCGCTGCTGGTCGCGCAGCTTGACGCGGCACAGGTTCAGCACCGCGTCCTGCATCGGCGCCAGCACCTTCTGTCCGCGGCCCGTGCTGTTGCGCTGATAAAGCGCAGCGACGATGCCGAGCGCCAGATGCACGCCCGTGCCGCTGTCGCCGATCTGCGCGCCGGTGACCATCGGCGGGCCGTCGTCGAAGCCGGTCGTCGATGCTGCGCCGCCGGCGCATTGCGCCACGTTCTCATAGACCTTGCAATGCTCGAACGGCCCCGGGCCGAAGCCCTTGACCGAGGCCAGGATCATGCGCGGGTTGAGCTCTTGAATGTGCTCCCAGGTGATGCCCATGCGCTCCAGTGCACCGGGCGCGAAGTTCTCCACCAGCACGTCGCAGGTCTTGATCAGGCGATCGAGCACCGCCAAGCCACGCGCCTTCTTGGTGTCGATCGTGATCGAGCGCTTGTTGTGGTTGAGCATCGTGAAGTACAGGCCATCGACGCCGGGGATGTCGCGCAGTTGCGCACGCGTGGCATCACCGACACCGGGCCGCTCGACCTTGATCACGTCGGCGCCGAGCCACGCCAACAGCTGCGTACAGGTCGGGCCCGATTGCACGTGCGTGAAGTCGAGGATGCGAACGCCGTCGAGGGCTTGGCTCATGGCCGCATCCTAGGTCTTTGCGGCGAGTTGGGCTTCGAGCTCTGTCAAGCGTTTCTTCAAGGCACGTTCTTCGTTGAAGCGGCTGCTCTCATCGCGAATGACCGATGCGATGGCACTCACCTTGCCGTCCGGCGTGTACAGCATGGCGACGGTGAAAGCGATCGACAGCGTGTGACCATCCTTGTGCACGGCCGGCACGCGCAACACGTCGTGGCCGTACTTGGTGATGCCCGTGGCCATGGTCTTCTCGTAGCCATCCCAGTGCCGCTTGCGCATGCGCTCGGGAATGATCATGTCCATCGTCTTGCCGAGCACGTCGGCTTCGGCGTGGCCGAACATGCGTTCGCAGGCGGGGTTCCACAGCGTGATGGCGCCTTGCGCGTCGCAGACCATCACGGCGTCGCCGACGGCGGCGATCAAGGCCGCGAGGTCGATCGATGTGTTCATGGCGTTGCATTTCACCCTCTCCCGCGCTGCGGGAGAGGGAGAGATTCACACGGCTTTGACTTCGTGCATCGCCGCGATCTGCTGCGGCGTGTAGCCGAGTTCCGCCAGCAACTCGTCGGTGTGCTCACCCAACAGCGGCGACGCGGTGACGTTGGGCTTCATGCCGGAGAACTTGATCGGGCTGCCGACCGTCCAGTACGAACCGCGCACCTTGTGCGGCACCTCGACGATCGAGCCGCTGGCGCGCAGCGACTTGTCGTGCAGCAGCTCCTTCATCGACAGCACGGGAGAGCACGGGATGTCGTGCTTGCGGAAGATGTCCACCGCCTCGAACTTGGTCTTGTCCTTGATGAAGTCTTCGATCGTCGCGAAGATGCTCATGATGTGCGGTTGACGGCCGCGCGGCGTGTTGTACGCCGGGTCGTCCTTCCACTCCGGCTTGCCGAGTGCGTCGCAGATCGGGCCCCAGGCATGGCCCTGGATGGTGAAGTAGATGTAGGCGTTGGGGTCGGTCTCCCAGCCCTTGCACTTCAGGATCCAGCCCGGCTGGCCGCCACCACCGGCGTTGGCGCCGCGCGGCACCACCTTGTCGGCGAAGGCTTCCATCTCGTGCGGGTACTGCGGGTACTCCTCGAGGTAGCCGACGTTGTCAAGGCGCAGTTGGTCGCGCATCTTCACGCGGCACAGGTTGAGTACCGAGTCCTGCATCGACACCGCGACCTTCTGGCCCTTGCCGGTCTTCTGCTTGCCGATGTAGGCGGTGAGAATGCCGATGGCCAGGTGCATGCCGGTGTTGGAGTCGCCGAGCGCGGCCGACGAAATCGTCGGGCCCGA
>CADEEN010000478.1 GCA_902826345.1 uncultured Burkholderiales bacterium
GACGACGTGGCAGGGGTGCAGACGGTGACCCGGCGCGCGACGAACGTCGGCGGCAACCCCGCCACCTACACGCCGTCGGTCGCCGGACTGGCGGACTTCAGCGCCTGGCCGGCAGGGCAATGCAGCCAGCCGCCGCGTTCGCTGACGTGGTAGTCGAGCGCGCCGACGCTCGCGCCGTCGATCGCTGCGATGCGCACGCAGTACCCCGGCACGAGCGCTTGCGTGTACAGCCATCCCGGCTGCGGACAGCCGAGCGCGCCGTCGCGCCAGACCACGGCCTGCAGCGACGCGACCCGCAGTCGCGACGCCGGCAGCGCCGTGCGCCGCGCCGCGTCTTCGAGCAGCGCCGGCAACAGCGGCGCGATCGGCGCGGTGTTCACCGCCGCCGTGCCTGCATGGCCGCAGGCGGCGAGCCGCAGCAGCGCGAGGAACGGGAGCCTTCTGGGGACAGGGGACAGCACGGCTGCGTTCGCTCCATCGACATGGCGGTGTGGCGCGCAGCGTGGTCCGAGTCGCTGCTGCAAACCTCGTCGCTGCGAACGCATCGTGGCGATCCGTTCATCGCCCTCGCGTGCGGCGTGATCGCTGATCTGCCTCGCCGTGATCATGTCCACGCTCACGATGACGATGCTCGAACGCGTGATGACCGCGCCGAAGATCGAGTGCGAGAGCGTGCTCAGTGACGCCACAGAGCGACAAAAGCGGCGCTACAGAGGGCAGAAAGTGCTTTTTCAGAGGGCAAACCGCTTTGCTTCGCTGTGAACACGCATTACCATTCGCGCCGCACGGTGGTTGATGAGTAAGACAGTTCATGTGGCTGTCACCGGACCCCGGCACATCAACAACACTTTGATGGAGTGAATCGAAATGGCAACTGCGAAAAAGGCGGCGAAGAAAGCTCCCGCCAAAAAGGCCCCGGCCAAGAAGGCCGCGGCCAAGAAGCCGCCGGTGAAGAAGGCCGCGGCCAAGAAGGCCCCGGCGAAGAAGGCCGCACCGGCGAAGAAGGCCCCGGCCAAGAAGGCCGCACCGGCCAAGAAAGCCAAGGCTCCCGCGAAGAAGCGTGCTCCGAACGCTGCCTTCATGAAGGCAATGACGCCTTCGGCCGCTCTGGCCGCGATCATCGGCGACAAGCCGATGCCGCGCACCGAAGTGACCAAGAAGGTCTGGGAGTACATCAAGAAGAACAAGCTTCAAGACGCGGTCAATCGCCGGATGATCAATGCCGACGCCAAGCTGAAGGAAATTTTCAAGAAGGCGCAAGCATCGATGTTCGAAATGACCAAGCTGATCAACGGGCACCTGAAGTAAGGCGCTCGTTTGTCTTGAAGGAGCCGGCCTCGCGCCGGCTTTTTTACGGCCGGCGCATTCCTGGTGCGGCCGGCTTTTTTCATGGCGCGCGCAACTTCAGTTCGGCTGCGGAAGATCGAACAGCGCAGCGCCGTTGGCCCAGCCGATGCGATGCGCGATCGGCAACGGCAGCGCACCGAGCCAGGCGCGGTACTCGTCCATCTGCGCTTCGTAGTACTGCCAGCGCTGGTTGATCCAGGTGTCCGAGCCGATGAGGAAGCGCTCGGGAAGGGCATTGAACATGTCGCGCCACGCAGCGGTCAGGGCGCCGCCATCGGTCAGGCCCGGCCGGTACGACAGCTCGCCGCGCAGCGACGGATGTTGGCGCATCAGCTCGCGCACGCGGCCCACCGGCGTGCCGCCGATGCCGGTGTGTGCCCAGATGAGCGTTGCGCCTGGGGCGTGCGCCATCAACTTCTCGATCGCCACCTCGTCGCAGTGCGCGAGCACGGCCAGGCCGCGCTGGCGCGCCAGCTTCATCAGCTTGGCGGCCACCGCGCCGTCGGCGTTGGCGCTGTCGTAGAGGTGGAATTCGCCCAGGCCGCGGAACGGCCCGGCCGGCGTGCCGCGCTCCAACTCGCGCAGCACCATCTCGTGGACCTGCTCATCGCCGAACCAGCTACCGTAGTCGCTGCGGTTGCGGTACAGCCGCACGAACGGCAGCACGCTGACGCCGGCCGCACGCGTGGCCTCGCGCGCCGCGGCCAGCGCCTGCGTGCCGTCGTTGGGCCGGCTGTTGGCGACGACGGCGCGCACGCCGCTGCGCTGCATGCGAGCGAGCACGTCGGCCAGCGGATGCGGCGCCTGCGCGTCGTCGTTGTAGTGCAGATGGGCGTCGAACAGCGGCCCGGCGTAGCGCGCCGCAGCGCGCAGCGGCAGCGCCACGCCGAGCGCCGATACACCGAGTGCTGTGGCGCCGAGCAAGCGCCGCCGGCCGATCATCGCAGGCCAGCGCTGGACCGCTCCCAAGCGGCCTGCGCGCCCCTCGGGGGACGCGAGCGCAGCGAGCTTGGGGCCGTCATGTCGCCAACGCCCGATCGAGGAAGTCGATGCGGTCCTGGCCCCAGAAGATTTCGCCGCCCACCACATAACTCGGCGCGCCGAAGACGCCGGCCTCGATCGCGCGTTGCGTGTGCGCTTCGTAGCGCTCGGCCACTGCCTGCGAGTGCGCGTCTTCGAGCCGTCGCGCGGGCAGCTCGCGCTCCTTGAGCAACGCGGCCAGCGTGGCCTCATCGGCGATGTTGCGCTCCTCGACCCAGACCGCACGCAGCACGGCATCGGTGATGTGCATCGCTGCATGCGCGCCGTCCGCCTGCGCCACGGCGATGATCAGCTTGGCGGCATCGTCGCCGGCCACCGGGAAGAATTTCGGCGTCACGTTCAGCGGCGCATGCAGGTGTTCGGAGAAGCGCTTCATCTCGACCAGCCGGTAGGCCTGACGCTGCGGTGCGCGCTTGCCCAGCGGCAGGCCGCCGGAGACGGGAAATACCTTGCCGCCCAGATCGACCGGCAGCACCTCGATGCGCGCGCCGTGCTTGCGCGCCACGTCCCAGAAGCGCAGGTGGCCGAGGTATGTCCACGGCGACTGCGGCGCGAAGTAGTACTGGACGTCGGTGGCCATCGGCGCGCTCCTGGGCAAACTTGCAGAACGCGCACGGTAGCCGATCCGCCCCACCGCAGGCGCACCGTGGATTCCCGCCCCGGCTCGGGGCCCTGCGAAGCGGGGGCCGACACACCTGCGCAACGCCCAGGGCAAGAAAATCGTGCAGCGTGAAAAAGTTCACGCCCCGTCCGTTAGGATG
>CADEEN010000479.1 GCA_902826345.1 uncultured Burkholderiales bacterium
CGCCTGCGCCTGCGCCTGCGCCTGCGCCTGCGCCTGCGCCTGCGCCTGCGCCTGCCGGCAGCTGGTGGAAGCCGTCCAGCAAAGACACGTGGCAGTGGCAACTGCGCGGCACGATCAACACGGGCTACGACGCGAAGGTGTATGACATCGATCTCTTCGACGCCCCGCAAGCGACCATCGACGCCCTCAAGTCGGCAGGGCGTCGAGTCGTGTGCTACTTCTCGGCCGGAAGCTCCGAAGACTGGCGGCCCGACTTTTCGCGCTTTGCGCCGTCGGACCTGGGCAACGAACTCGACCCGATCTGGCAGGGCGAGCGCTGGCTCGACACCCGGTCGGCGACGGTGCGGGCGGTGATGCGCGCGCGTCTGGATCTGGCCAAGCAGAAGGGCTGTGACGGCGTCGAGCCGGACAACGTCGACGGCTACACCAACAACCCGGGCTTCGCGCTGACGGCACAGACGCAGATCGACTTCAACCGTTTCCTTGCCAACGAAGCGCACGCGCGCGGCCTGGCGATCGGCCTGAAGAACGACACCGACCAGCTCGCCGCGCTCGAGCCGTACTTCGACTTCGCGGTCAACGAGCAGTGCCGCGAGATGAGCAGTGGCGGCTACGACGAGTGCGCCCTCTACGCACCGTTCGTGCGCGCGGGCAAGGCCGTGTTCAACGCCGAGTACCGCAGCGACTGGACCACGAACGCCGGCGCGCGCGCCGAGCTGTGCCGACAGGCCCAGGCCGCCGGCTTGCGCACGGTGGTGTTGCCGATCGAACTCGACGACCGCCTGCGCTTGGCCTGCGATTGAGGTGCGGCGCGGCTTCTGAAGAAGCCGTGCGTGTGGGGCGCGTCACGAATCGGTAACCGGGCGTGGCGCGTGCGCGCTCGTGTCAGGCGGGCGTCAGGGCACGAACGCGCAATGCGCTCCGCGGGAGTCGCCGCAAGCCGGAGGTGCCATGAAGGTGCTGGTCGTCGAAGACACGCCCAAGCTGAGGCGGGCGCTGGTTCAGGGTCTGCGGAGTTGCGGCTTTGTCGTCGAAGAGGCCGCGGACGGCCCGGCGGCACTGGCGCTCGCATGGGCCAACCCGCCGGACGCGATCGTGCTCGACCAGGCATTGCCCGGCTTCGACGGCGTCGAGTTGCTGCGCCGGCTGCGCGAGGCAGGCGTCGGCGTTCCGACGCTGATGCTCACCGCGCACAGTTGTCTCGATGCGCGGCTGAAGGCTTTCGATGTCGGCGCCGACGACTTCGTCGCCAAGCCGGTGGACATTCTGGAACTCGCAGCGCGCCTGCGCGCGCTGGTGCGACGCAGCGGCGGGGTGGCCCAGCCGATCGTGTCGCTCGACGACATCGAGCTCGACTTCGCGCGCGGCGAAGCGCGTCGCGACGGTCGGCCGCTGCCGATGCGCCGACGCGAGCTCGCGCTGCTCGAGCTGCTCGCCTTGCACCGTGGACGGGTCGTCGAACGCGGGCGCATCCAGAACAGTCTGTTCCGCGACGCGCTGGACGTGCACAGCAACTCGATCGAGTCGGCAGTGTCGTAGCTGCGGCGCCAGATCGACCGGCCCGGCGAGCCTTCGCGCATCACGACCCTGCGCGGTGTGGGCTACCGCCTCGAGGGGTGAGCGGGCACGGGGCACTGCCGGAGCGGCCGCCGTGAGTCGCGGCAGCATGGCCGGCTGGCTGGGCAGCGCCATCGGCGGCGTGCGCATGCTGTGGTCGACCGTCACCTTCGCCGGGCTGTATGCGCTCGGCCGCGCCGAGCGCGTCGCCGCTTTCGAGGAAGCGCTGATCGACGATTTGCGCTCGATCACCAACGTCACCCTCACCTTTCCCGACGACGACCTGTACGTCAACCTGCAGCCCGAGGTCATGACGCCGTACGCCGAAGGCGGCACGCGCTTCTTCCAGGTCTGGGATGCGCAGGACGGCGAGGAGGTGGACCTGTCGCCATCGCTGCAAGCACTGGCGCACCGCTTCGAGCTGCCGCTCGTCGCGGGCGCCGAGCCGCGCCGCTGGGACACCGTGCTGCCCGATGGCCGCGCGCTCTCGGTGGTGGCGGTCCGCACCTCGGCCCATTGGGGAATCGATCAGGCCCTGCTCGATCGCACCGGGTTGAAGTTGCGCGACCGCGAAGTGCTGTTGCTCGTGGCGCGGGCGCGCAGCGAACTGGCCGAGTCGCTGATGCCGCTCGCATGGGCGTGCGCGCTCGGCGCGTTCGTGCTGCCCACGCTCGCCGGCTTGCTGCTGTGGTGGCTGGTGCCGCGCGCGTTGCAGCCGCTGCGGCGCCTCACCACCGACATCGAGCACCGCGACGCCAACGACATGCGCGCGTTCGCCGACAGCGGCGTGCACGAACTGCAGCCCATCGTGCGTCACCTCAACGACCTGCTGCGGCGCATCGGTGGCCAGCGCGGCCAGGAGCGACGCTTCCTCGCCGACACCGCTCACGAGCTGCGCTCGCCGCTGGCCGAGCTGCACATGCTCGCCGACGCCGCGCTGCTCGACGGCACCGACGCCGACGCACAGCGCAGCGCACTTGCCGATGCCAAGGCGCTGTCGCGGCAGTTGGCGCAGCAGGTCGATACGCTGTTTCATCTCGCGCGCTACGGACAGTCGCCGCGGCCTCCCGAGCCGTTCGCGCTGGCGCCGCTGCTGCGTGCCGCGCTGCAACCCGAGCGCAGCTGCGCAGCGGCCGGCGCCACCGACGTCCGCTGGGCGATCGAGGTGCCGCAGGACGTGCACGTGCTCGCCGATGCGCAGCTCATGCGCCACCTTCTGGACAACCTGGCGGCCAACACGCGAGCGCATGCCGAGCCGGGTTCGGTGGCGACCGCGGCCGTGGATGGCGACGGACTCGGCGCGGGGCATGCGGCGGTGCTGCGCCTGCGCAACCGCTGCCGCAAACCGTCCGTCGAATCCGGCCAGGACCACTTGGGGCAGGGCCTCGTCATCGCCGCGCTCTACGCCCGTGCCATGGACGTGCGCCTGGAGACCCAGGCGGGTTCGGAATGGTTCGAGGTGTGCCTCGTGGTGCCGGTCGCAACAACGGCTCGCACAGCGCCAGCCTCTGCAACCGCGGAGCCGGCATGACGCCCGCGCTCGTGCTCACGCTGCTCTTCGCGAACCTCCGGCGCTTCGGCACGCTCA
>CADEEN010000480.1 GCA_902826345.1 uncultured Burkholderiales bacterium
TGAGTAAAGCCGATTCCGTTGTCCTGTACGGTCAGATCCACGATCTTCGACTCTGACGCATCTATCTCACCTTGCGGCGACCGTTTCACTTTCACCTGTACCAGACCGTCGGCGATCTGCGCCGCCTCAATCGCTTCAATTGCGTTAACGACGGTCTCGACAATCGGAGTGAAGACGGTCGTAGTTGAACGGATGTTCTCGACTGCCCTCTGAATGTTTATGTTGCTCATTTCTTGAGGTGCCTTCGATTGCTCGGATAGCCGCGTGGACTGTACCGGCCGGAGCCCTTTGGGCATAGCCATCAGGCGTGACAGTATCGAGCGGTTGGCGTCTTGCGCAGTCGTCAATGGAAATCCCTTGAACTCGTCGCTACCGCGCCCAGCCACGGCGTCATGTCCACCAGCCGCCGCGCGATCAGGTGCGTGGTGCCGTCCTTGCTCTGCCACTGCCCGGCCACGGCGAGCAGGCGTGAGCGCAGGAGTGCCGGGCGCTGGCGTTCGCGCACGTGGCGCCAGACGATGATGTTGACGCTGCCGGTCTCGTCTTCGAGGGTGACGAAGATGACGCCTTTGGCCGTTTCGGGTTGCTGACGCATCGTGACGATGCCGCAGGCCCAGGCGCTGGCGCCGTCTTTGAGTTGCGCCAGTTGCTGCGAGCTTTTCCAGCCGCGGCGGGCGATGCGTTCTCTCAGCAACGCGAGCGGATGGCGGCGCAGCGTCAGGCCGGTGCTCGCGTAGTCGAGCGCGATGGCCTCGCCTTCGGGGGCTTCGAAGAGATCGGGCTGCTCGTTCGGCCGCTCGATGATCGGCGCGTCGGCGAGCAGCGATTTTTCCGGGTGGCCTTGGCCGGCGGCACTCCAGAGTTGGCGGCGGCGGTGGCCGGCCAGCGATTGCAGCGCGTCGGCATGGGCCAGGGTTTGCAGGTCGCGGCTGTCGAGCAACACGCGGCGCGCGAGGTCATCGACGCTGGCGAAGGCGCTGATGCGGCGTGCGGCCATCAAGCGCTCGGCGCTGTCTTGCGCGAAGCCGCTGACCATGCGCAGGCCGAGGCGGATCGCGGGTTGTGGGCGAAGGGGCCCTTCGACAAGCTCAGGGCGAACGGGGGTGGGCGGATGCGGATGCTCCAATGTGCAATCCCAATCGCTTGCACCCACGTCCACAGCGCGCACCTCGACGCCATGCCGCTTCGCGTCCTGCACGAGTTGCGACGGCGCATAAAAACCCATCGGCTGCGAGTTCAGCAGCGCAGCGACGAAGATCGCCGGCTCGTGGCACTTCAGCCATGAGCTCACATACGCGAGCAGCGCAAAGCTGTAGGCGTGGCTTTCCGGAAAACCGTATTCGCCGAAGCCGCAGATCTGCTTGAAGATGCTGTCAGCAAACTCGGCGTCGTAGCCGCGTGCGGCCATGCCGTCCTTGATGCGCTGCTCGAACTGGTCCACATGGCCATCGCGCCGCCACGCCGCCATCGCGCGGCGCAGTTGATCCGCCTCGCCCGGCGTGAAGCCGGCGGCGATGCTGCAGATCTGCATCACCTGCTCCTGAAAGATCGGCACGCCGAGCGTGCGGCCGAGCGCGGCGTCGAGCGCAGGGTATTTCGACGGCTCGACCTTTCCCGCCGCGCGCGCCTCGCGCCGCTTCAAATACGGATGCACCATGCCGCCTTGAATCGGCCCCGGGCGCACGATCGCCACTTCGATCACCAGGTCGTACAGCGTGCGCGGCTTCAGGCGCGGCAGCATGCTCATCTGCGCACGGCTCTCGATCTGGAACACGCCGACGGTGTCGGCCTTGCAGACCATGTCGTAGGTGGCGCTGTCTTCGCGCGGAATGTCCTGCATGCGCCACGGCTTGCCGTGCCACAGCGTCATGAAGGCGAGTGCGCGGCGGATGCAACTGAGCATGCCGAGGGCGAGCACATCGACTTTCAAAAGCCCTAGCGATTCGAGATCGTCCTTGTCCCACTGAATCACGCGCCGGTCGGCCATCGCTGCGTTTTCGATCGGCACCAGGCGACTCAGCTTGTCGCGCGCGATGACGAAGCCGCCGACATGCTGCGACAGATGCCGCGGAAAACCTTGCAGCGTGGTCACGAGCGCCATCCACTGCTGCACGACCATCGCTTGCGGGTCGAGGCCCGCTTCGAGCAAACCGCGCTGCAGGCGCTCGCTGCTGTCGAACCAATGCACCGAGCGCGCGACGGCATCGATCGGGCCTTCATCCAAGCCGAGCACCTTGCCGACATCGCGCACCGCGCCGCGCGTGCGGTATGTCGATAACGCCGCCGCCAGCGCACAACGCTGGATGCCGTACTTGCCGTAGATGTATTGGATGACCTCTTCGCGCCGCTCGTGTTCGAAATCGACGTCGATGTCCGGCGGCTCGTTGCGCTCGCGGCTGATGAAACGCTCGAACAGCAGCGTGGTTTGCGTCGGGTCCACCTCGGTGATGCCCAGGCAATAACAAACTGCCGAGTTCGCCGCCGAACCGCGGCCCTGGCAGAGGATGCCTTTGCCGCGCGCGAAGCGCACGACATCGTGCACGGTGAGGAAGAAGGCTTCGTAGCGCAGCTCTTCGACGAGTTGCAATTCGCGCTCGATCTGCGTCTGCACACTCGTGGGCGCGCCTTGCGGATAGCGCTCCTTCAGCCCGATGCCGGTCAACACGCGCAGCCACGAGATCGGCGTGTGGCCCTCCGGCACCAGCTCGGCCGGGTACTCGTAGCGCAACTCGTCGAGAGTGAACGTGCAGCGTGCGGCGATCTCGACGCTGGCCTGCAACCATTCGGGCCGGTAGAGCTGCGCCAGACGCAGTCGCGAGCGCAGGTGCTGTTCGGCATTGCGTGCCAGCGCAAAACCGCAATCGGCCAGCGGCGTTTTCAGACGGATGGCGGTCAGCGTGTCCTGCACTGCCTTGCGCGAGCGCTGGTGCATCAGCACGTCGCCGGCAGCCACCAGCGGCACGCCGGTTTGTTCAGCGACCGGCACCAGGTGTTCGACCAGCAGCGAGTCGTCGGCGTACAGCAGCAGCTCGACGGCGATCGCCGCGCGCTCGCCGAAGGTGCAGCGCAGCCACTGCGCCTGCGCGAGCAGCGTCTCGGGCGCATCGTCGCGACGCGGGATCAGCAGCGCCGTGCAATCGGGC
>CADEEN010000481.1 GCA_902826345.1 uncultured Burkholderiales bacterium
CAGTGGCAAGAAGAACACTCAGCGCACGCATCGATCGGTCTCCTCGTTCGTTTTATCTGACGGTCAGGCGCGGCCCACCGTGGTGTGCGGCGATGTGCCCGATCTCCGCCACCGCCTCGAAGCCGTGGCGGCGGAAGATGGCCATCACCTCATGCACCGCCGTTGCGTTGCACGAAACGAGCAAGCCGCCGCTGGTCTGCGGGTCGGTCAGCAGCGCCTGGTCTTCCTTGGCGAAGGCCGCCGGCACGGCGACTTGCTCGCCGTAGCCGGCCCAGTTGCGGTTCGATGCGCCGGTGATGAAGCCTTGCGTGCACAGCTCGCGCACGCCGCCGATCAACGGCACCTTGGCCCAGTCGATCACCGCGTGCGCCTTTGCGCCCTTGGCGATCTCGAGCGCGTGGCCGGCCAGGCCGAAGCCGGTGACGTCGGTCATCGCATGCACGCCGTCGAGCGCCGCGAGGTCGGGGCCGGGCGTGTTGAGCTTGGTCGTGTAGGCGATCATCTTCGCGTAGTCGTCGGCCGACAGCTTTTCCTTCTTCAGCGCCGCCGACATCACGCCCACGCCGAGCGGCTTGCCGAGGACGAGGCGGTCACCGACGCGCGCATCCGAGTTGCGCTTGATCCGCTTCGGGTGCACGAGGCCGAGCGCAACCAGGCCGTAGATCGCCTCGACCGAGTCGATCGTGTGGCCGCCGGCGATCGGGATGCCGGCCGCGCGCGCGATCTGGTTGCCGCCTTCGAGCACGCGGCCGATGGTCTGCGTCGACAACACGCCGATCGGCATGCCGACCAGGGCCAGCGCCAGGATCGGCTTGCCGCCCATCGCGTAGACATCGCTGATCGAGTTGGTGGCGGCGATGCGGCCGAACTCGAACGGGTCATCGACGATCGGCATGAAGAAGTCGGTCGTCGCGATCAGCGCCTGCTCGTCGTTCAACTGGTACACGGCCGCATCGTCGGCCGTTTCGATGCCGACCAGGAGTTCCTTGGGCAGCAGCATCGGGCTCATGCCTTGCAAGATTTCGCTCAACACACCGGGAGCAATCTTGCAGCCGCAGCCTCCACCATGGGAGAGCGCGGTCAGCCGCGGTTCGTTCGGAGGTCGGTCAGGGGCGTTCACGGGGGGTCTCCAGCAGTTGCGCAATCACGTTCTTCAACGTGGCCTGCTCGCGCGCGGGCTCGAACAAGGGCGAGCGTTGGTCGCACTGCGCACGCAGTCCTTGCAGCATAGCCGGGTCGTCACGCAATTGCTGCAATGACGCGGCCAGACCGGCAGCGTCGCCGGGCTCGAAATAGCCCCGGTAATCGCGGCCGAGCATGCCGACGTTGCCGGAGATGCGCGAAGCCAGGACCGGCGTGCCGCAGCGGATGGCCTCCATCACCACATGCGCGCCGCCTTCCATCGCGCTCGGGTGTACCAGCACATGCGCGCGCTGGATGCGGCGCAGCGTCGCAGCATGCGGCAGCGCGCCGAGCCAGCGGTAATTCGGCTGCACCCGCATCAGTGTTTGTGCTTCGTCGCCGAGCGCGGCGTCGAGCGGCGCGCCGATGTGGTCCAGGCCGAGGTCGGTTCGCGCGCCCAGCAGGCGCATCGCCGCGAACGCGGTGCGCGGGTCTTTCTCGCTGCGCAGATGACCGACCATCAGCGCGCGCAGGTGGCGCGTCGTCTTCGGCAACGTTTGCCGCCGCGCGGTGGATTGGAAGCAGACCACGCACTTGCTGCGTTGCTCGGCCGGCACGTCGTCACTCGCCCCTTCGTGCAGCACGACCAGGCGATCGGCCACGGCCAGCGAGTGCAGCGCCGCGGCGTCGCCACGCGGCAGATCGCGATAGAGATCGGTGCCGGTCAGCGTCACCACCAAGGGCCGGCGCGGCGGCTGCTGCGACCAGGCCTCGATGCTCGGCGCCGAGCGCCGTGCGTGCAGCGCCAGCATGAGGTCAGCGTCGCCGCCGTCCCAGGCCTGCATCAGCCGCACTTCATAATCGCCTGCCAACAAACGCGCCCAACGCCGCGCTGTCTGCCAGTTGCCGTTGTTGGCGTCGGCCAGCGCCGGCGTGACCAGAGCGACCCGCGGTTTTGTTTTTCCCATGACACGCAGCTTAGTCAGTCCCGAAGCCATGCGCCGCGCCGATGCAGCCACGCTCGCCGGCGCGCTGGCCGGCTTGCGCGAGCAGACGCTCGAAGCCTTCGCCGACGTGCGCCGCGCGCTCGGCGGCCGCATCGACATCGCCTACGCCGAGGAGGTGAATCCGCCGCTGTGGGAGCTCGGCCATGTCGGCTGGTTCGAAGAGTTCTGGATCGCGCGCTACTGCGACCGCCACCGCGGCGCGCGCGCCCGCCCCGACGCGCCGCGCGCGGCCACACTGCTGCCCGGCGCCGATGCGTTGTACGACTCGAGCAACGTCGCCCACACGCGGCGCTGGCACCTGCGACTGCCCGATGCACCGCGCACGAAGCGCTATCTGGCGCAGGTGCGGCAGCGCACGCTGGCGCTGCTGCACGACGCCGCCGACAGCGACGACGCGCTGTACTGCTTTCGCCTGGCGCTGATGCACGAAGCGATGCACCACGAAGCCGGCCTGATGATCGCGCAGGGCCAGGGCTGGGCGATCAGCGAAGGCGATCCGGCCGCAGGGCCACCGCGGCGCGAGCTCGCGGTCAGCGGCGCCACGCTGCACCTGGGCGACGACGACGGCGGATTCGCGTTCGACAACGAACTCGGCGCGCACGATGTCGAGATCGCCGACTTCGCCATCGACAACGCGCCGCTGACGTGGCGCGAGATGCTGCCCTACTTCGACGAAGGCGGCGCGCTGCCGCGACACGTGGTGCGCGACGACGCCTGCGAGCACGGCTTGAAGCGCGCCGCCTTCGGCCGCTGGCTCGCCCTGGACCTCGACGCGCCGGCGGTGCATCTGTCCGCGCACGATGCGCAGGCCTGGTGCCGCTGGGCCGGGCGGCGTTTGCCGAGCGAACACGAATGGACGTTGGCGCAGCAGCAGCTCGGCGCGGACTTTGTCTTCGGCGAAGTCTGGGAGTGGACGGCCTCGGCGTTCACGCCCTGGCCCGGCTTCACGCCGCGCCCGTACCGCGACTACTCGGCGCCGTGGTTCGACGGCCGACCGGTGTTGAAAGGCGGCT
>CADEEN010000482.1 GCA_902826345.1 uncultured Burkholderiales bacterium
CGGCCAGCCGAGCAGCATGCCGAGGATGACGCGGTTGGTGGCGCTGTGGCCGACGATCAGCACGCGCTGGCCCTCGTGCCGCTGCAGGATGGCCTGCAGCGCCGCGCCGACACGCAGCGCGAACTGGTCGAAGCGTTCACCGCCGGGAATGCACGCACCCCAGAGATCGGCCTTCCAGCGCGCCCACAGCGCTTGCGCCTCGGCATCCCGCTCGTCGCGAAAGCGGCCCTGCAACTCACCGGCATGGATCTCGTTGAGTGCCGCCAGCGGCACTGCCGGCAGACTGGCAGCCGCGGCAGCCGGCGCCGCGGTGTCGATCGTGCGTTGCAGCGCGCTGGTGTAGATCGCGTCGAGCGGCTGGCCATGCAGGCAAAGCGCCAAGCCTTCGCTCTGCTCGCGGCCTGTCGCCGACAGCCCGACATCGAGCTGGCCCGTGACTCGTCCCTGGTTGTTCCACTCGCTCTGGCCGTGGCGCGCGAGGTAGAGCGTGGTCACGATCGCGCTGATCGGGCTCTCAATCTTCGAGCTCGATCTCGCTCCAGGCCACGCCGCCGCCGGAGTGGTCGCCGCGGGCTTTGACCAAGGTGCCGGGGGTGGCCGCGGCAAGGAAGGCGGCGCGGCTGATGGCGGCGTCGGCGATGTCCCGGAACTGCGAGATGGCGCTCGTATCGACCGCCACGCCGAGGATCGTCAGCGTGTTGCCGGTGGCGGCAGCGACGGGGCCTTGAAGGATCACGCGGGAGTCGCTGCTGGTCGAGCGCAGTTCGAGTTCGAGCGCGAGGATGCTGTTGTTCGCCCCCGGCCGCGCCTTGATGCGCACATGGTTCGGCGCCGCGAGTCCGGCGAGCGAGCCGACGTTGTCGAACTCGGTCAGCGAACTCACCTGCACCGTGATGCCTGGCAGGCCGGCGAGGGTGAGCGTGCCGTTGGCCGTGTTGACGCTGGCGACGTCGGCCTCGAAGCGCAAGTTGTCGCGGAACGAGACCTTGACGGCATTCAACACGCCGTTGCTGATCGGCCCTTCGGCTTCGAGCTTCGAGCCGACGAGGATGTCTTCGCGCAAGCCGCCTTCGAACAGCGTGCCGCTGCCGATGACGACGGTCTGCGAGCCGATGACGAAGCCGTTGGCGTTGAGGCTGGAGACGAAGCCTTCGACTTCGGCCTTGGCGATGTTGACCACCACCGCACCGCCGGGCTCGACCTTGCTCGCGGTCAGCGTGCCGCACACCGGCTGGCCGGCGCAGGTGCTGCCCTTGGCGTCGATCACCAGGCCGTTCCACGAGCCGGCCGGCATGTCGTTGACCGTCGCTGCGGCGTAGTTGACCGTCAGCGTGCCGACGACGAAGGTGCGCGCCGTCGTGTCGTGGTTCCTGGCGAAACCCTTGACGACGAACGGCGGCGTCGCCGGCGTCGTCTTGCGCTCGATGTAGCCGGCGGTGACGACACCATCGGCCGACGGCAGGCCGTGCACTTCGACGTAGTCGTTGATCGCCGGCGCACCGTTGGCAACGCGCGTCTGGTTGTCGATCAGCACCGTCTGGCCCATGACGACGAGGCGGTTCGCGTCGAGCACGTTCTCGACGCGGCCCTTGACGGCGTCATCGACGGTGATCGTCGCTGCCGTGCGGTTGTCGATCGAGCCATCGACGCGCACCACCATGCCGACGCGCAGGTCGGCTTGCGAAACGCTGTTGTCGTCGAGGCGGATCGTGCTGTTGCTGGTGCTGAACTCGATGCCGTTGACAAAGACGCTGCCGAAGCCGGTGATCGTGCCGAAGGCCATGCCGGTGCCATCCACACCGCCGCCGCCACCGGTGCCGTCGATGCCGCCGCCGCTGTCGCTGCCGCCACCACCGCAGGCGGCGAGGGCCAGCGCCAACGGTGCGCACAACAGCCAGCGTTTCAAGGTCGGGTGTTTCATGGCTCAGTCCTTCTCGTTGCTTGGCGAGCGCTCCTCGCGCTGCTCGAAATAGTGGATGCCCATGCCCAGTCGCACGAGCGGCTCGTTCGTCTTCGGCGTCGCGTCGGCAGCGGCGGTCTTCGCGGCAAGCCAGCGGTCCAGCTTCACCAGCAGCGCCATCGCTTGCGTCGCACTCATCTTTCGGAACTCTTCAATGAGGCGGGCGGGCACGTCGTGATACATCACCCGACGCTGGAAGCGCGGGTCGGTGTCACCCTGTTCGATGTTGTATTCGATGGTGCGCAGCAGATCCGGCACGTCGCTGCCCAGGTGTTCGATCTTGTCGGCCGCGGCAGGCGCGACGAAGGCGCGCTGCACCAACTGCAGCCGGCCGTCGGCCAGGCCGATCACCGCGCCCACGCGCTGCAACTCGTCGAACACCGCGCGCACCGGCATGTCGCCGCTGTGGCGGCGCACCAGCGCGGCGAAACCGGAGGTCGCGTCGGTGGGGTCGAGCGGGCGCGGCTGGCCGTGAGAGTCGACGAAGTCGGCGTCGCGCGTCCACGCCGAGAGCACTCGCACGGCGCGGTTCTGGGGCACGGCATCGATGCCGCGCGGCGCGCCGGCTTCGGCGAGCAATCTCTGCACTTCCTTGCGTGTCAGTCCGGAGAGGATGGATACGCGCGAGATCGATGGCTTCTTGCCGGGAATCGTGAACTCGCGCAGCGCGACATCGACATAGACGCGCCGCGCGACGCGCTCGAACGCCGTGTACGACAACCCGTGACGCAGCAGCACTCGAAACAAAGCGGCGAGCAGGCGCTCGACGGCGCGCGTGAGCGCGGCGGACAGCTTGGCGGAGGTGTCCATCGTCTGCCGGTTCTTAACGCTGGCTGTCGGCAAAGCCGCTGGCCGGTGCCAGGCCGTGCTTGTCGATGCGGTAGCGCAGCGTGTCGCGCGAGATGCCGAGCGCGCGCGCCGCGCGGCTGACGTTCCAGCCGTTGCCTTCCAGCGCACGCACCAAGGTCTGGCGTTCGATCTCGGGCAGCGACGCCGCGGCCGCCGAGGGTGGCGATGCGGCAGCCGTGCGTGCGCGCGGCGGCACGGCCAGCAGGCCGAGCTGTGCCGCGTCGATGGCCGTGTCGCCGTTCAACAGCACCGCCTGTTCGAGCGCGTTGCGCAACTCGCGCACGTTGCCCGGCCAGGCGTGCGCGAGCC
>CADEEN010000483.1 GCA_902826345.1 uncultured Burkholderiales bacterium
GGTCGATGAAGATCACGCCGCCGTGGTCGCGCCGGCGGTGGGCCCAGCCCATCAGGGTGATGGTCTGGCCCATCAGCGCGTCGCTGACGAGGCCGCAGTAGGTGGTTCGCATGTTGGAACTCCGTTGGTTTGTTCGTATGGCTTGTCAGCGCATGAAGGCCGAACGCTCGCCGCGTTCGGCCGGATCAGTTTCGCGCGACGACCGGAGGCGCCACGACGCCCATCGAGATGATGTACTTCAGCGCTTCATCGACGCTCATGCGCAGCGCGATCACGTCGGCGCGCGGCACCATCAAAAAGAAGCCCGAGGTCGGGTTCGGCGTCGTCGGCACGTACAGGCTGACGTAGTCGGCCTGCAGGTGCACGGCCGCCTCACCGCCGGGCTTGCCGGTGACGAAGGCAATCGTCCACGAACCCTGGCGCGGGTACTGCACCAGCACGGCTTCGCGAAAGGCGTTGCCCGACGACGAGAACAGCGTATCGCTGACCTGTTTGACCGAGCTGTAGATCGACTTGACGATCGGAATGCGATGCAGGATGCGGCTGCCCTGGCGCAGCCACCACTGGCCGACGATGTTGGCCGCGAACACGCCGGTGCCCAGCAGCAGCAGCACGACGACGAGCACGCCGAGCCCGGGAATCTTGCGCAGCATCTCGATCGGCGCGTGCGCCGCCGCGGGCAACACCGTCTGCGACGCGGTGAGCAGCCAGCCGAAGAGATCGCCGACGATGCCGAGCACGGCATGCAGCACCCAGACCGTGACGGCCAGCGGCAGCCAGACGAGCAGGCCGGCGATCAGGTACTTCTTCATGACGACGAGGACGAACTCGGTGGCGGCGCCGGCGCGGGTGTGGGCACCGGTGCAGGCGCTGCGGCGGGTGCAGCAGCAGGCGCTGCGGCAGCGCTGCCGTCTGCGGCGGGTTTGGCATCGGCCTTCTTGTCGGCGCCAGCGTCAGCGGGTTTGTCGGCCTTCTTCGACTGGCCTTCGCGGAAATCGGTGACGTACCAACCCGAGCCCTTCAACTGGAAGCCGGCGGCGGTGACCTGTTTTTCGAAGCGCGGCGCCGCGCAGGCCGGGCAAACGGCGAGCGGCGCGTCGGACATCTTCTGCAGAACGTCTTTCGCGTGGCCGCAAGCACCGCAGCGATAGGCGTAGATGGGCATGGTGAACCTCGTTGACGGGCGAGAATTATGGCAGCGCCCTCTGCGCAACGACTGCCCGCCCTTGCTCAACGAGGCTTTGCCGCTTGCGTGCCCGCGTGGTGTGCGGCCTTCAACGCCGCTTCGATCGAATGGCCCTTGTTGCCGATGATCTGCGGCGCCAGCGAGCCGAGCAGCATGCCGATGACCGAGGCGAAGAAGCCGACGAGGTTCGGCGGCACCATGGCCTCCGGCGCCACGGTGTTGGCGGCCAGCCAGGTGCCGATGCCCAGGATGATCGAGAACAGCGCGCCCTGCGTCGTCGCTTTTTTCCAGTACGCGCCGGCGACGAGCGGGATGAAGGCGCCGGCCAGCGTCACGTTGTAGGCGTTCTGCACCATCTCGTACATCGTGCTCTTGCTGTTGAGCGCGAACAACAACGCGCCGGCAGTGAAGGTGACGAGGATGATGCGCAGCGTCAGCAGGAACTGCTTGTCGCCCATGTTCGGCACGAACGGCCGCAGCACGTTCTCGGTGAACAGCGCCGTCGGTGCGAGCAGCGCGCCGCTGGCGGTGGACAGGATGGCCGACAGCAGCGCGCCGAAGAACATGATCTGCGCCCACAACGGCATCTTGCCGAGCACGAGGTCGGGCAGGATGCGCTGGATGTCGCGCGCGTCTTCGGCGTTGAACAGCTCCTTCATCGCCGGGTCGGCCACCAGCGCGGCGTAGGCGATGAAGATCGGCACGAAGGCGAAGCAGAAATAGATCAGCGCGCCGATGACCGTGCCGCGCACCGCCGTCTTCTCGTCCTTGGCGCTGGTCATGCGCTGGAACACGTCCTGCTGCGGCACCGAGCCGAAGGCGAAGGCGAAGAACGCGCCGGCCAGCGCCCACCACGCGGCGCCGTCCATGTCGGCCGGGAACATGACGAGCTTGCCGTCGGCGGCGGCCTGCGAGATGACCTTGCCGGCGCCGCCGGCGAGGTCACCGACGAGAACGGCGACGAGCGTCAGGCCGATCAGGATGACGACGGTCTGGAACAGGTCGGTGAAGGCCACCGACCACATGCCGCCGAAGATCGTGTAGACCACGACCACGCCGGCGCCGATGAGGATGGCGGTGTTGAGCTCGATCGCGCCGCCGGACAGTGTGGCGATCACCAGGCCCAGCGCCGTCATCTGCGCCGACGTCCAGCCGAGGTAAGACAGCACGATGGCCACGCTGGTCAGCACTTCGACCGCCTTGCCGTAACGCTGCTTGTAGAAGTCGCCGATCGTCAGCAGGTTCATGCGGTAGAACAGCTTGGCGAACAGCAGCGCGGCGATCACCAGGCACACCGAAGCGCCGAACGGATCGCCCGGGATGCCGTTCAAGCCGTCCTTGGCGAAGGTCGCCGACACCGACAGCACCGTCTCGGCACCGAACCAGGTGGCGAACACCGTGGCCACGTTCATGTACAGCGGCAGCGAACGGCCGGCGACGAGAAAGTCCTTGGCGCCATGCACGCGGCGTGCCGCGACGAGGCCGATGGCGATAGTGACCAGCAGGTAGGCGACGACGAAGGTGATCAGCAAAGCGGACTCCGCGAGTTGGCGTTGACGACGGGCAAAAGTTTAGTCGGCGCTTCAGCGCCATACAGGCGCAAAGCGCAGCAAGAGCTGGGCCACCAACAGCCCGGCCGCAAACCCCACGGCAACCCACAGAGCAGCACGCAGCAGCCTGTTGGTGCGCCGCTGCTCGACGAGCAGCGTCTGCATCAGCGCCGAGTCGGCGCGTGGTTGCAACGCGGCGTGCAGCAGGCGCGGCAGCTCGGGCAGCAGCTTGGCGTAGCGCGGCGCTTCGTCCTTCAGGCGCTGCGTCAGGCCTTCGACGCCGACCTGCTCGCCCATCCATCGCTCGAGAAACGGCTTGGCCGTGCTCCACAGGTCGAGGTCGGGATCGAGCTGACGCCCCAGGCCCTCGACGTTGA
>CADEEN010000484.1 GCA_902826345.1 uncultured Burkholderiales bacterium
GGTGCGTGATCCAGAAGCCCATCATCCCCATCGCCATCTGCACCATCTCGTCGGCATGCGGGTGGTACATGAAGGTGCCGGGGCGGCGCGCAACGAACTCGTAGACGAAGGTCTTGCCAGGCGCGATACCAGGCTGATTGAGGCCCGTCACGCCGTCCATGCCATTGGGCAGGCGTTGTCCGTGCCAGTGGATGCTCGTCAACTCACCCAGCTTGTTGGTGACGAAGATGCGCACGCGGTCGCCTTCCACCACCTCGATGGTCGGTCCGGGGCTTTGGCCGTTGTAGCCCCACAGGTGCGCCTTGAAGCCGGGCGCCATCTCGCGCACCACCGGTTCGGCGACGAGGTGGAACTCCTTGACGCCGTTGTTCATGCGCCAGGGGCAGGTCCAGCCGTTGAGCGTGACGACCGGGTTGTACGGCCGGCCCGTGTTCGGCACCAGCGGCGGCATCGTGTCGGGCTTGTCTTGCATCACCGGCTCGGGCAGTGCAGCCATCGCGGCTTTGCCGACAGCGGTGGCGGCGACGGCGGAAGCGCCGAGGAAGAGACGTCTCGTGGTGCTCATGTCAGTGCGCCTCGCCGTTGTCGTTGCTCATCGATGAAGCGGGCGCGGCCATCGGCGCCATCTGCGGCTTGCCGATCAGCGCCATGTCGAGGTCGGCATCGGCCAGCCAGAAGTCGCGCTGCGCATCGATCGCCGCGTTGACGCTGGCGATCTGCAGGCGCGCGTCGCCGAGCAGCTCGAAGACGCCGATCAGCATGCCGTTGTAGCGCAGCACGTTCTCGTCGAGCACGCGCTTGCGCAGCGGCACGATCTCATCGCGGTGGTGGCGCGCGATGTCGAACGCAGTGCGGTACGCGCCATAGGCCTCGCGCACTTCGGAGCGCGCGTCGATGGCGGTCTGCTCGGCACGCAGCAAGGCCTGGCGCTGCACGTGTTCGGCTTGCGTGGCCACGGCGCCGCCGTCGAAAATCGGCAGCGTGAAGCCGAGCTCCCAACCGCGTTGCGTCGGCGCTTCGTTGCTGCTGTTGCGCTCGATGCCGAGTTCGACGTCACCCGTCCAGCGCGATGTGCGCGCCAGGCCGAGCTGCGCCGCGCTTTGCTGCGCCGCCAAGCGCGCGCCCTGCACGTCCAGGCGCTGTGCAAGTGCAGTGCGTTCGACGTCGGGCAAGTCCTTCGCTTGCGCCGGCAGATCGGGCAAGCGCTCCGGCAACAAGAAGCCGGTCTGCGTGCCCCACAGACCCAGCGCACGTATCAGCTTCTCGCGCGCCGCACGCTCGGCCTGCTCGGCACGCGCCACGCCGAGCGCGGCGTCGGCATAGAAGGCCTGCTCGCGCGAGCGTTGCAGCGTGCTGAAGTTGCCGACCTGCTGCATGCGCCGCGCCAGCTCGGCGCTGGCTTCGGCGGCGCGCATCACCTGCTGCGCGTAGCGCACGCCTTCCTGCGCGGCGACGGCCTGCACCCAGGCCTTGCGCGCGGCGGCGCCGTGTTCGAGCACGCGCAGCGCGACGGCACCCTGCGTGGCCTCGAAGCGTGAGCGCGCGGCGTCGCGCAGCCACGGCATGGCGATGATCCGCGCCAGGCTGAAGTGGAAGCCGCGTTCGATCTCGCGCTCCTCGCCGGCCTTGAACTTGCCGAACGAGAAGCCGGGGTTCGGCAGGCGCGAGGCCTGCACCAGTTCGGCCTCGCCGATGCCGAGCTCGTGAAAGCTGGCCTGCAGGCCGCGGTGGTTGAGCAGTGCGATCTGCACGGCGGCGTCTGCGGCGAGCGGCGCTTTCAACAGCTCGGCGACGCGGGCGTCGACACGGTCGCGCTCGGCGTCGCTGCGCGCCCAGACGACGTCTTTGCCGCCCAGGTGTTGTTGCGCAGCTTGTTGCGCCGGGCCGAGGCCGCCGTCAGCGCTGAAGCCGGCGCAACCGGTGACTAACGCGGCCGATGCGACGAGCGTGGGTGAGGTGAGTTTCATCGCGCGCCTTCAATGACGGTGGCCGCTCGGCGGCGCGGCGGGTCGTGACGAGCGGGGTTCGGGCGCCGGCGTCGGCGTGGCTGATGCGGGGCTCGACGCCGCCGGCGCTGCGGCTTCACGCGCGTAGGCGCGCCAGCCGCCGATGCGCAGCACGGCGTCGTTGGCGTCGCGCCAGGCCACGGCCGGCGATTCGGCGGCGAGCGGCTTGTAGGCGGACAGGGCCGAGCGATGGACCAGCGGCGCGGTGGCCGCCTTGGCGTCGAGCGGATCGGGGCGCGGTGTGCTCTGCGCCGGCGCAGCGGCCGGCAGCAGCAGCGCGGCGATCGCGGCAAAAAATGTCTTGTGCATGGAACCTCGCAACAACGAGCGATGAGGCGTCGCAGCGAATTCGCCGCAACATCGGTCGGGGCGGCGATGCCGCTCTGTGAGTGCGCCTGGCCGCTCCGAGGTGCTCAAGCACCGGAGCGCGCAGGGTGCCCTACGAGCGCGGCAGACCGCTCAGGCGAGGAAGGTTCGGGGCGGCCGGAACAGGCCGTCGGGTGCGCGCGGATGCATGGCCTGCGGCAACGCGCCCATGGGCTGTGCGTCGTGCGGCGCCGGCATCACGGTGGGTGCCGCCGGCGCTGCGGCCACGCTGCTGTGGCAGAGATCGCACAAGGCGCAGGTGTGGGCCGTGTCGGCATCCGCCGCCGTGTCTTGCGACGCCCCGTGGCAAGGCATCACCGTGGCTGTCTCGTCCGCCGGCGCGCTGAGCATCGCAGGCGCCATGCCCGACATCGCAACAGGCATCACCGCCGCAGCCAGCCCACGCAGCGGCAGCAGCGCGATGGCGGTCCACAGCAGTGCAGCGATGAAGCGGCGAGACAGGCGGGGCATGGCGTACAGGATAGCCGGTTCGCCGTCCGACGCCAGCGCAGGGGCTTCGGTTGCGCACAGCTTCCTACAATCCGCGACGCCTCTTTCACACCGGGAGCCGCCATGACCACCCCCACGCACCAAGCCGTCGATGTCAGCCAGATCGCGCCGCGCGAGAAGGCCGAGATCCTGTCGCAGGCGCTGCCCTACATCCGCAAGTTCCACGGCAAGACCCTGGTCATCAAGTACG
>CADEEN010000485.1 GCA_902826345.1 uncultured Burkholderiales bacterium
CCGCGGGCAAGTTGCGCTGGAACTGCACGTCGAAGTCCAGCCCTTTCTCGTGGGCGCGTGTTTCGATCGACGCCGCCACGTCTTCCACCAGACGTCGCGGATCGAAATCGGCGATCACCAGTTCGAGCCGCCCGGCTTCGACGCGCGACAGGTCGAGGATGTCGTTGATCAGCGTCAGCAGCGCGCGGCCGGAGCTGCGGATGGTGCGCGCATAGCGGCGCTGCTCGTCGCTGAGCTGCGTCTTGAGCAAAAGGCTGTTCATGCCCAGCACGCCATTGAGCGGTGTGCGGATCTCGTGGCTCATCGCCGCGAGGAACTGCGACTTGGCTTGGTTCGAGGCTTCGGCCGCCGCCTTGGCGCGGGTCAACTCGCGCTCGGCCTTGGTGATGTCGCGCATCACGCTGACGGTGCCGCCGTCGGGCGTTCGGCGCTCGACGACGTGGATCACGCTGCCGTCGGCCAGCTCCTGCTCGAACATGCCCTGGCCGCTGCGGTGCTGGGCCAGGCGCATCGCACGCCAGGCCTGTTGCGCCGCCGGGCCGGCGGCGTCAGGCACGAGAGCGCGCTCGGCAATGTCCACCAGGCGCTCGAAGGCGACGCCGACGTGGATCGCCGAGCGCAGGAACGGGAACATCTCCAGGTAGCGCGCGTTCCACGCCAGCACGCAGTCTTGCGCGTCACAGAGCAGGAAGCCGTCGGCCATCGATGCCAGCGCACGGTCCATGATGGCTTTGGCGTGGGTGATCTCGCGCCGCGCATGCGCAAGCCGGCCCATCTGCCAATGTGTGGCGCAGCCTGCGGCGACGAGCATCGCGATGAAGGCTGCAGCGGCGCCGAGCACCATCTTGCGCTCGGCGCGCCAGTTGGCGAGCGCAGCGTCCTTGGAGATGCCGGCGGAGATTCGCAGCGATCGATAAAGCGATGGTCGCGCCGCCATGATCGACGGCGAACCGTCCATCCGGCCGGCCGCATCGATGGGGTTGCCGCTCAACGCCGGCGCCGGCAGCGGTGTGGGCAGTCTTTGCCCCAACTGCGCGTCGCTGGCCGGCACGCTCGCCAGCAGCTGGCCGTCGTCTCGCTCCAGCGTCACCACGAGACCCGGAATCTGCACCGACTGCGCCAGGATCGTCGCCAAGACCGACACCGGCACTTCCGCGACCACGAGCACGCGCTGTGCCGGCTCCAAAGCCAGCGGCCGGGCGAAGTAGATCGTGCGCTCGGAATTGGCGAGGTTCAAGACCGGCGCGCTGATCGCCAGTTCGGGCCGCGGCTGGGCCAGCGTGTGCTGCGCAAAGCGCGCCGGCAGCGATACACCCAGCCGCTCGGTCTGCTCGTTGGCGGCGGCCAGCACGCGGCCCTGGTCGTCGATCACGGCCAGATCGCGAAACTCGAGTTTGCGTTTGACGATGCCGCGCAGCACGCGCTCGGCGCTGCTGCGTTCGAGCGTGCCGTCGGGCGCGGCCAGATCGGCCATGCCGGCGAGCAGCAGATCGATGTCGATCAAGGTGCGATTCAGCGCCGCTTCGGCCCCGCTGACGAATCGTTGGACACGGTCCCGGGTCTCGCTGATCGTTTCGCGCTCGGAGCGCAGGGTGATCCACTGCGCGGCGCCTGCGGTGGCAATGATCAGCGCGGCCGCTGCGCTCCATATGGCGCCGATCAAACGCTTGTGAAATCCCATGCTCGTCACCATGCAGCGCGTGCCGTCGGGCGAGCCGGTCAGCGCAGGCCCAAGCCGCAGGCCGGGCCGATCGTCTGCCGCCGTGGCAAGACATGCGGGCGCCGGACACGGTTCACGGACTGCATCATGCTCATGACAGCGATTGTCCGGCGCTGCTCAGCGGGCCGATGCACCGAACAAATGCCATTGCCCGGCGCAGTTCCAACTATTGCGCACTCCGCGTCGGCGCTGCCGACGCATTCAGCGCATGTCTTCTTTTGCCTTGGCCTGCATGCTGCGCAGAAAGGCGTGAATTTGGCTCGTATCGAGCACTCGATGCCGTCCTTCGCTGCGTTCGGAGCGGCGGTGCCTTCTGACTCAGGCCGGCAGGAATCCTTCGATCGACAGGTAGCGCTCGCCCGTGTCGTAGTTAAAGCCCAGCACGCGCGCGTTGGCGTCCAGCTGCGGCAGCTTCTTCGCAATCGCCGCCAGCGTCGCGCCGCTGGAGATGCCCACTAGCATGCCCTCTTCACGGGCGCAGCGGCGCGCCATCTCGCGCGCCTCTTCGGCTTCGACCTGGATCACGCCGTCGAGCAGCGCGGTGTGCAGGTTCTTCGGGATGAAACCGGCGCCGATGCCCTGAATCGGGTGCGGCGACGGCTGGCCGCCGCTGATCACCGGGCTGGCGGATGGCTCGACCGCAAACACCTTCAACTTCGGCCACTTCTTCTTCAGCACCATCGCGCAGCCGGTGATGTGGCCGCCGGTGCCGACACCGGTGATCAGCACATCGAGCCCCTCGGGAAAGTCGCGCGCGATCTCTTCGGCCGTGGTCCGCACATGGACCTCGATGTTGGCCTCGTTGTCGAACTGCTGCGGCATCCAGCCGCCGGCGGTTGCGGCCAGCAACTCCTGCGCGCGTGCGATCGAGCCCTTCATGCCTTTCTCGCGCGGCGTCAGCTCGAACGTCGCGCCGTATGCCAGCATCAGGCGGCGGCGCTCGACGCTCATGCTGTCGGGCATCACCAGCACCAGCTTGTAGCCCTTGACCGCGGCGACCATCGCCAGGCCGATGCCGGTGTTGCCGGAGGTCGGCTCGATGATCGTACCGCCGGCCTCGAGCGCGCCCGAAGCTTCTGCCGCTTCGACCATCGACAGCGCGATGCGGTCCTTGATCGAGCCGCCGGGGTTGGCGCGCTCCGACTTGATCCAGACGTCGCGGCCGGCAGGGAACAGTCGGTTGATGCGGATGTGCGGCGTGTCGCCGATGGTGGCGAGGATGGAGTCGGCTTTCATGGCGGGCCCTTGTCGGTGCGTGGACGTGAGACGTGATCCTAGCCAGCGCCGGCCCGCGCCGCACGCCAAACCTAGAATCCCCAGGCCTTCATCGGAAGGGGCCGTTAGCTCA
>CADEEN010000486.1 GCA_902826345.1 uncultured Burkholderiales bacterium
CTGGCACATCATTGCCCATGTGATCGCGAGCCCAGTCCACTATCTCGCCTGTACGATGTGCCCATGCTTGACGCGCGCGTCAGCGCCATCAAGCTCTCGGAGGAACTGGTCGCTGCGCCATAGCCGGAAGTCTGGCATTCGATGGGCTCTTGGAATCACCCAGCGAGCTTTCGCGGCCTCTCCCATCTGGGCGGCCGTTGGCAACTGGTCGTACCTCGCGCGCTTGTGTTCCCCGCGGAGGAACTGAAGCGCGTTGCTTGCGAGCGAACAGAAGAACACTTCTCGCGTGAGGCCGTGCCTCACCATATCCGGATCGAGGCCAAGCAGGACAAGAGCCTTGCGTATCAGGCGAAGTCGATAGTTAGGCCCCTGGCCGTAGGCGTGCGAGTCAGCGTAGCGATGTCCGACCGACCGAAGATGCTCTCGCAAATCGTCGAACAGCTCATCGGAGATGTGAAAGTGGCCCCAGCCCGAGGTGGAGCCGATTGGCTCGAAGATGGACTCGCCACCAATCCGCAGCCGGTTGTACAAGGACGAGCGGCCAAGTGCAGATGTCGTTGTGACTGCGACGAGTTTGGCATGCTTACTTTGACCTGAGATCACGCCGACGGAGTCGTGATACTTCGCTCGGAAGGTGTCCACGACATCCTGGCTGCGAATGAGGGACGCGACCAGCTTGCCTCCAAGCAGCATGTTGTACGGCGGCACAGCTCCGAGCGCGTAGGCGTCCATGAGATTCACCATCGCATCCCCTCGCCGATGGTGATCCCAGCCGATGAACTCGTCGCGAGCGCGCAGATTGAAAACGGCGTCCCCCAGCGCGAACAGTCCCATGACCTTCTCGTGGTGTTCGTCCCACACCAAGAATCGCAGGCGTCGGCCGTAACCCTCGGAGATCGGAATCCTCCAGTAGTAGGTTGCGAATCGAAAGAGATCACCTTGCCAAGTACCAGAACGCACCACCTCGATGCGAGGACGGATGCGTTCGACATCAAGTTCCGCCCCGGAGGCAAAGTACTGGATGAGCTGCGAAGAGCGCTCTGCGATCCATGCGCGGTTGGCGTCCAGGCGGGAGTCGCGTTGATGCGAATGCATGTCGCGATAGCTCTGCTTGTCGAGCTTGGGCGGCATCAGCGTGCCATCGGGAGCCTTCAAGAAGCCGAGTCGCTTGAAATGAGCGCGCACCTTTCGCTTGAGTCTTGCTACATCGCCCGGCAGCGCTATGACCAAGCCCGTCTTCACGCGATCTCTCCGTAAGCGCCTGGCAGGTCGCGCGCGAGTTCAAACGAAGAGAACGCGAACCGGCTTGCTCCCGGCGCGAAGCCATAGTGCGCCGGTTCAATCAGCGAGGGGAATGCGAAGAGGTGTACCTGCCGGCCCTGATGCGTGACTGCGTACGGAGCGACAGGCGATGGGTCTTCAGACCAGCCGGCGAGCAGCATCATGTCCTTCAGCGGCTCCAGGGTGGCCCTCTGCTCGTCAAAGGACGGCGCCACTGGCACATGGCCGTCGCGCGCATAGCGCAGCAGCTCAAGTGCCAGGCGTCGATCGAGTATCGAGTGATGGAACCGGTTCCCATAGTGACGCAGGCACTTGTCGCACGCGGCCGAGCATGTGCACCGGCTTAGCAGCGTCTCGGCCCGCGTCATGACGGCCTCAAACAGTTCTCCTGCCTGCGTCGCATAGCCGGCACCGCCCGACAGCGTGTCGTACACAAAGATGTCGGCAAGGTGTTCGTCGCCGACGCGGACAAACCGGAAGCCCGCGTTGATCTCCCGGATGTCGATATCCAGTTCTTGGCTTATGCCCAGCACGAACGCCTCGGCGAGCGACTGCAAAGCATTTGAAACAGGCTCGCGCTCGGTCAGACGCACGGGATCGAAGCGCAGCGGCCTCGACAAGGGAAGCCGCACGATCAGCACGTCGGATGCGAAGCCGTAGCCCAGATACACCTGCTCGAACTGCCCTGTGCAGCGTCCCGGCGCACGCGTGGAGAGGTAGTAGTCCCGCTCGTGCGGACCGATGCGCTGCGGATCTGACGCCGCCTTGCCGCAACGATTGCAGATCAAGAAGCCAACATACTGGCCAGCATCCTCTTCTCCCTTGTTGACCATGACGAGTTGTTGATTGCGCGCGAATCCGATGTCGCAGTGCGCACCCAGTTTCCGCAAGTCAAAAGCAGGGCTTCCCGCCGGCACGGACAATTGCGCGCTCGTTGCGTTCGTGAAGACCTGCTCATCGTCGAACTCGTCCACCTCGCCGCGGCCCTCAGGGAACACAACCTGCGGCTCGATGACCGATGCCGCCAGCAGCGATGCGGTTCGACAAAGCGGGCATTGCTCGCTTTCGGGCGGCGTCATGCTGAACCCGGTCGTGTACCCGCACTCCGGGCAATGGACGTAGTGGCGCCGCTCGTCGAATAGCCGCTCGGCACGATCGACAACAGCGGTCGAGCCGTTGGCAGCGACTGTGCCGACGCGGTACGTCTTCTTGTCCACGACGACGAGCCGCCCCGGCGCGTACTCGGATAGCGCTACGTTCAGACCCTGCTGAGGGCGCTGAATGACCTTCGGCTGCGTGAAGTTTCCGCGCCTCTCCAGGCCTTCGACTTGCAAGGCGCACAGGTCGCGCGGGAAGGCATACGAAGGCAGAAAGCCCTTGGCAAATAGGAACTCGATCAGCTTCTCGTCGGCTGGGTCCAGCTCGTGTGCGTCTCTCGGGCGCGTTCGTTCCAGCCACTCGACAAACTCGGACGCCACGTCTGATGGCGACTTCGTGAACGACGCCGGCAACCACTGGCGCATTGCCGTGAAGCACGTTTGCGCTGCCTGCGATTCGGAAAGCCAGTCGTCGAATGCAGACAGGCTGAACGGGCCGGTGCCGCCGTAGAAGTCCATCGTCTCACCCAGCACCGAAAACACGTCTCCGCTCGCAGAGTTCAGCGGCTGCGAATGGAAGTACGACTGGATGAGCTGTGCACGGATGTGCCGCTCGACGATCTTCGGGTTAGCGAAGTAATCGGCCCGCGCGCGCCGCAAATCGCCCCGAAGAAACTCTCC
>CADEEN010000487.1 GCA_902826345.1 uncultured Burkholderiales bacterium
ACGCCGCCCGAGCTGTTGCCGTAGAGCACGGAGAACGGGCCGCGCAGCACCTCGATGCGCTCGGCGCTGGCCAGATCGAAGTGGCTGACCTGGCCCTGGCCGTCGGGCATCGACGCCGGGATGCCGTCGGTGTACAGGCGCACGCCGCGCACGCCGAAGCCGGCGCGCGCGCCGAAGCCGCGCGAGCTGATCTGCAAGTCCTGCGCGTAGTTGTTGCGGTTGGCGACGACGAGGCCCGGCACGCGCGCCATCGCTTCCGACAGGTTGACCATCGGCCCGCTCGAACGCAGCGTGCTCGCGTCGATACTGCCGATGGCATACGGCGCATCCTGCGCATTGCGCTCGGCAATAGAGCCGGTGACGACGATCGTCTGCGTGGACGTTGCTTCGGATTGGGCGATGGCGTGTCCCGCCAGAACGGCGAGCACGCCTACAGAGGAAGACAGTTTCATGCTGCGGTTATATGCGAGCTTGCATCGGGGTCGCAGCCCGCGCAAACCCGGCTGAAATGCGCCACGGTGGGACAATCGCAGCGTGACAACCCTTGCATCGCACTCCCTCACGCATCTGACGAATGCCGACCTGCACTGCCACTCGACGGTCTCCGACGGCACGCTCGAACCCGAAGCCCTGGCCGCGCGCGCCGCGGCCAACGGCGTCGAACTCTGGGCGCTGACCGATCACGACGAGATCGGCGGCCAGCAGCGCGCCCGCGCGGCCGCGCACGCGCACGGCATTGCCTACCTGACCGGCACCGAAATCTCCGTCAGCTTCGCCGGCGAAACAGTGCACATCGTCGGCCTCGGCTTCGATGAGCAGAGCGCCGAGTTGAGCGCCGGCCTGGCCGGCACGCGCGGCGGCCGCGAGGCGCGCGCGCGCGACATGGCCGCGGGGCTGGCGCAAGTCGGCATCAAGGGCGCCTACGAAGGCGCGCTGCAGTACGTCGGCAACCCGGATCTGATCTCGCGCACGCACTTCGCGCGCTTCCTCGTCGAAGCGGGTCACTGCAATGACACCAACGAGGTTTTCCGCCGCTTCCTCACCGACGGCAAGCCCGGGTTCGTGCCGCACCGCTGGGCCAGGCTCGGCGAGGCCGTGGGCTGGATCTCGCGCGCCGGCGGCGTGGCCGTGATCGCGCACCCGGCGCGCTACAGCCGCTTCACGCCGACCGAGGAGTACGCGCTGTTCTCCGAGTTCAAGGCCCATGGCGGGCGTGGCGTCGAGGTGATGACCGGCAGCCACAGCGCAGCCGAGTGCATCAAGTACGCCGATGTGGCGCTCGAGTTCGATCTGCTGGCCTCGCGCGGCAGCGACTTTCATGCGCCGGGTGAGAGCCGGACCGACCTCGGTTCGCTGCCCGCGTTGCCGGGGAAATTGACGCCTGTTTGGGAAGTACTGGCCGAGCGCGTGAGCTGGCCAGGATGAGCCCCGAGACTCGACAGCATCCTTTGCTCGGCATCGCGTTGGTCGTCGCCGCAGCCAGCTGCTTCGCGACGATGGACACCACCGTGCGCTTCATCGGCGCGTTCTTCAGCGTCGCCATCGTGCTGTGGATGCGCTACGCGCTGCACGCGCTGGCGATGTCGGTGTGGATTGCGCTCTCGCCCGACAAGACCTTCCGCAGCGCCAACCCGATGTTCCAGATCGCGCGCGGCGCACTGCTCGCGTTCTCGTCGGCGATGGCCTTTGCCGCGCTGCGCCGCATGCCGGTGGCCGAGTTCACCGCCATCGTCATGCTGACGCCGCTGGCCGCGACGCTGCTGGCGCGCGTCTGGCTGTACGAGCGCGTGTCGCGGCTGCGCTGGCTGCTGGTGGCGGGCGGCTTCATCGGCGCGCTGATCGTCATCCGGCCGGGCAGCGGGATCATCGGCTGGGCGGCGCTGCTGCCGCTGGCGGCAGCCGTGAGCAACGCCGGCTTCCAGATCCTGACCAGCCGCTACGCGCCGCACGAGAACCCGTTCACGACCAACTTCTACACCGGCGCCACCGGCATGGCCATCGCCACGCCGATCCTGCTGGCCAGCGTCGCCGACCCGATCGACACGCTGATGGCCGCACCCGCCTTGCAACTCGGTGCGCTGGCCGCCGTGGCGGCGCTCGGCACCACCGGGCACCTGCTGCTGATCATGGCGCTGGGCAAGGCGCCGGCGTCGACGCTGATGCCGTTCCAGTACGCGCAGATCGCGGTCGCGGCGATCGCCGGCTACATCGTCTTCGGCGTCGTGCCCGATGGCTGGGGTTGGGTCGGCATGGCGGTGATCGCCGTCTGCGGCGCGGCGGCGGCGTGGTTGAACATCCGCGAGGCGACGCAGCAGCGCCGGCCGGTGAGCGCCGTCGCCGCCGACACGGTCGCCGATTGATGTGACAGCCAAATCTTCCATGCGACCGCCGCGGAACCGGCTTTGCGGGGCCGCTGGCGGTGCCCCCTTGAGGGGGAGAGCGGCGAAGCCGCTTCCGGGGGTGGGTCAATGAGTCAACTCTTCGAAGTCCACCCCGACAACCCGCAGCCGCGCTTGTTGAAGCAGGCCGCGCAGATCCTGCACGACGGCGGCATCGCGGCGATTCCCACCGACTCGAGCTACGCCTTGGTGTGCCATCTCGACGACAAGGACGCAGCAGCGCAGTTGCGCCGGATTCGCGGCGTCGATGACAGGCACCTGCTGACGCTGCTCTGCCGCGATCTCTCCGAACTCGCGAGCTATGCGCGCGTGGACAACCAGCAGTACCGCTTGCTGAAGCTGGCAACGCCGGGGCCGTTCACCTTCATCCTGCAAGCGACAAAGGAAGTGCCGCGCCGCGTCAGCCACCCGCAGCGGCGCACGATCGGCCTGCGTGTGCCCGACCACCGCGTTGCACAGGCGTTGCTGGCGGAGTTCGGCCAGCCGCTGCTGGCAACGACGTTGATCGCGCCGGGGGAGGCCGAGCCGATGAACGACGCAGCGGCGATTCGGACGCGCTTTCAGAAAACGTTGCAGGCAGTCGTCGATGCGGGCGCGTGTCCGATGCAGCCGACGACGGTGATCGATCTGACCGGTTCTGAGCCGCTGCTGGTTCGGC
>CADEEN010000488.1 GCA_902826345.1 uncultured Burkholderiales bacterium
AGGCTCGGGTACGGCGCGTGGCCGCGGCGAGCATCGGCATAAGAAAAGCTGCCGTGCATGTATTTGAGCTGGCCGATCTCGCCGGCGTCGACGCGGCGCTTGACCTCGACGATCGCCGGCAGGAAGCGCGTCCACATTGCTTCCATCAGGAATACGCTGCCGCGCTCGGCGGCGTCGACCAGCGCCTGCACGCCGGCCAGCGACGACGCCAGCGGTTTTTCGCACAACACCGGCTTGCCGGCGGCGATCGCCGCCAAGGCATCGTCGCGATGCTGGCCGTCGGGCGTGGCGATGTAGACCGCATCGACCTCGCTGCTGGCGACGAGGCGCTGCAAGGAATCGACCGCCTGCGCGCCGGGATGCAGCGCCGCCAACTGCCGCGCTGCGTCCAGGCGCCGGCCGCCGACGACGCTGATGCGCGCACCCGGCACGAGGCGCAGGTCTTGCGCCACGTGGTGCGAGATGCGGCCGGTGCCCCAGAGCCCCCAGCGCAGCGTGTCGTTCATCGCGCCCATGGCATCGGCTCCACCGGCTCGAAGCGCGTCGTCATGCGCACCTCGCCGCCGTGACGGCTCGCGTTGTGGATTGCCAGCGCCAGCTCGTTGACGTGCAGCGAGAACTCGGGTGACAGGCGGCAGGCACGGCCCTCACGCAGCGACGCCGCCATCTCGGCCGGGCCGCGGCAGAAATCCATCGGGTGGCCCACCGGCTTGCCGTACGGCGGGCGCGGCAGGCGGTGCGTGGTGGCCAGCGGATTCAGGAACAAACGCCGCCGGATGCGCATGAAGCGGCGGCTCTTCACCGGCGCGCGGTTGTCCCACAGCTCCTTCGTCAACAGCACACCGTCGTCGCCGAAGACGCGGATCGAGCGCTCATGCGGCGCGATGATGCTGCACGTCAGCCGTGCGACGACGCCGTGATCGAAACGGATGCAGGCCACCGAGAAATCCGGCGAGTCCATGTTCAGCGGCGCCTCGCCGGCGGGCAGCTTGTCTTCGACCTGCGTCGAGGCGAAGACGCTGACCGACACCGCCGGGCCGAACCACATCGCCAGCCACGTCAGGCAGTAGCCGGCGTGCTCCAGCGTGCACCCGACTTCGAACTCGTCGCGGTACGGCCAGGGCAGGCCATTGGTCGATTGCCACAGGCGGTACGGCATGCGGTGCACGAGGCCGTCGTCCATCTCGGCGTAGACCAGGCGGACGCGGCCGACAGCCTTCTCGCGCAGCGCGCGCCACATCGTCTGCGCGGTTTCACCGAGCTGGCTGCACGGCGCGCTGACGAGCAGGCGCTGCGCGCTCTTCGCTTGTGCGTACAGGCGCTGCGCATCGTCGAAGTCCATCGCCAGCGGCTTTTCGCTGTAGACATGTTTGCCCGCAGCCAGCGCGGCGGCGCTGACGGCGTAGTGCTCGCGCGGGTTGGTCAGGTTCAGCACCAGCTCGATATCGGCGTTGCGCAGCAGGCTGTCGACGCTGGGAAAACGCGGCACGCCGTAGTGCCGGCCGACGCGCTCGCTGCGCTCGGCGACCCGGTCGGTGATGCCGAGCACCTGCAGCTCCGGGTGCATCGGCAGCGTGCTCAGGTAGTAGTCGCAGACGAAGCCGGCGCCGACGATGCCGATCTTCATGCGCTGCTCCGGCCAGCGCGGCGCAGGGGGTTGTGCATCTCGAGAACCATGGTCTTGTTCGAATTGTTGTCGGCACGCCGCTGCGCTCGGCAGCGCGTGCGGGCGCCGCGCGAGAGGGGCTCAGGAGCGCGATTTGGCCACGGCCGGGTTGACCGAGATCTCCGATGTCATCAGCGACGAGTTGCGCACGAAGTCGCCGAACAACTGCGGCGGCTCGAAGCCGTCCTTGCGTTGCAGCACGCGGCGCAGACGCCACAGCGCGTACGACAGCATCCACACCAGATCGGTCGCCATGGCGTACAGCCGCGAGCGGTTCTTGATGAAGAAGCGCCGGCGCGACTCGAACCAGTAGCGCGGAATGCGCCGCGGCTCGGGCGGCCGATCGACCACGCCGGTGCTGGCGCCGACGACGTGAAAGACGCGGCTCTTCGGCACGTACCAGCAGCCCCAGCCGGCGCGCTGCGCTTGCAGGCAGTAATCGGTTTCCTCGTAGTAGAGAAAGTAGTCCTCGTCCATCAGGCCGATCTGCTCGAAGACCTGGCGTTTGACCATCAGGCTGGCGCCGGCGACCCAGTCCACGGGGCTCTCGCGGTTCTGGTCCATCAACTTCAAGATCGACCAGCGCGACAACAGGCGCGAGACGATGCCGAGCTTCAAGCCGTCGTCGAGTTCGGACAGCAGCGACGGAAAGCGGAAGGCATACGGCCACAGCACACCGGGCTTCTCTTCGATCGCGCTGCCGGCCAGGCCCGCCTTCGGATGGGCGGCGAGGAAATCGATCAGCGACGTCATCGAGCCGGGGTAAATCGTCGTGTCCGGGTTGAGCAGCCAGAAGTAGTCCGGCGGGTTGGCGGTGGCCAGCGCCGGGCCGATGACATGGTTGTTGCCGTAGGCAAAGCCGCCGTTGACCGGCGACTCGACCAGGCGCGCCCAGCCCGACCAACCTTCGCTGCGGATGGCTTCGCCGATGCGCGCCGCCGAACCGTCCTGCGACTGGTTGTCGACGACAACCACGGATGCACTGCCGTAGGAGCGCACCTCGGCTTCGAGCGAGCGCAGGCAGTCGATCAGCAGCCCCGGCGTTCGGTAATGAACGATGACGACGAGTACGGTTGGCATGTTGGTCTTGTCCCTGGCTTATCCGTCGATCTCTGCCGTCAGCGGCGCCGGCGCGGGTGACGACGTCGGCGTTGGCGCCGCGGTGCGCGGCCGGGCGCGGCGTTCGACGAAAGGCACGGGCGCCGGCGCATCGCCGCGGCTTTCGAGCGCGCGCACGAGGTGCCGGTTCATCGCGTCGGCCAGCTTCTGCACGTTTGGCACTTGCAGCAGGCTGGCGTGGCCGCCGGGCACGTCTGCGACTTCGAGCGGCGAGGCCACACGCGAGCCCCAGCCGAGCTCCGGCTCGCCGTAGCGTTCGAGGTAGGG
>CADEEN010000489.1 GCA_902826345.1 uncultured Burkholderiales bacterium
GGGCGTGGTGACCAAGCTGCGGTTCACCGAAGGCACACAGGTGGCGGCCGGTCAGCCGCTGTATCACCTCGACGCGGCGGCCTTCGAAGCAGAGCGCGCGCGCACCGCCGCCGCGCTGCAAAAGGCCGAGGCCCAGCGCGCAGCAGCGCAAACCAAAGCGGCGCGCGACGCGGCGCTGCTGAGCGCCGATGCGCTGAGCCGCGAAGCCGCCGACGAGAGCGCGGCCGCCGCACAACAAGCCGTCGCCGACGTCGCCGTGGCCCGCGCCGCCCTCACCGCCGCGCAGGTGCAACTGCAGCGCGCGCGCATCGTCGCGCCGATCGCGGGCCGCATCGAGCTCTCGACCGTCAGCGCCGGCGCGCTCGTCACCGCCAACCAGACCGAGGCGCTGACGACGATCCAGCAGCTCGACCCGATGCACGTGGACATCGTGCAGAGCAGCGCCGAGCTGCTGGCGCTGCGGCGTCAGCTCGAAGGCCAGTCGGCGCGGCGCGAGGTGCAGCTCGTGCTCGAAGACGGCTCGCTGCATCCGCATCCGGCGACGCTGCAGGTCAGCGGCGTCACGGTCGACCGCGGCACCGGCACGGTGACGCTGCGCGCCGACGTGCCCAACCCGCAAGCCACGCTGTTGCCGGGCATGGTGGTGCAGGCGCGGCTGGTGGCCGGCATCGACCGCGGCGCGCTGCTGGTGCCGCAGCAAGGCGTCACTCGCTCGCCCACCGGCGAGGCGACGGCGCTGGTGGTGGGCGCCGAGAACAAGGTCGAGCGGCGCGCGCTGAAACTTTCGCGCACCGTCGGCAGCCAGTGGCTGGTGACGAGCGGATTGAATGTCGGCGACCGCCTGATCGTCGAAGGCCTGCAACGCGTGCGCGCCGGGCAGACGGTGACGGCGGTGGCCGCGGGTGCGTCGGCGCCGGGCCGCGCTGCGTCGAGCGTTGCCGCACGCTGACATGGCCTCGTTCTTCATCGACCGACCGATCTTCGCCTGGGTGCTGGCGATCGTCATCATGCTCGCCGGCGCCGCGGCCACGCTGACCTTGCCGCTGGAGCGCTACCCCGACATCGCGCCGACGCGCATCTCGATCAACACCACCTACCCCGGCGCGTCGGCGAAGACGATCGAAGACTCGGTGACGCAGATCATCGAGCAGAACCTCAAGGGCATCGACGGTCTGCAGTCGATCGAGTCGTCGAGCGACGCCTCGGGCAGCGCCAGAAGCCAGTTGAGCTTCGTCGCCGGCACGGACCCCGACACGGCGCAGATGCAGGTGCAGAACAAGGTGTCGCAGGCGGTGTCGCGTCTGCCGCAGGCGGTGCAGGCGCAAGGCGTGCGCGTGACCAAGGCCGGCACCGATTTCCTGATGGTGGTCTCGATGTCGAGCGACGACCCGGCCGTGACCTCGGCCGACATGGGCGACTACCTGTCGAGCACGCTGGTCGACATCATCAGCCGCATCGAGGGCGTGGGCGACGTCAGCGTCTTCGGCTCGGGCTACGCGATGCGCATCTGGCTCGACCCGGCGCGGCTGCAACGCTACGCGCTGGTGCCGGGCGACATCCGCGCTGCATTGCTGGCGCAGAACACCGAGGTCTCGGCGGGACAGATCGGCGCGCTGCCGTCGCCCGAGGGGCAGCGCCTGACGGCCATCGTCACTGCGCGCGCCAAGCTGCAGACGGCCGACGAGTTCCGCAACGTCGTGCTGCGCGTGCAACCCGACGGCTCTGCGCTGCGCCTGGGCGACGTGGCGCGCGTCGAACTCGGCCGCGACAGCTACACGACCAACATCCGCAGCAGCGGCCGCCCGGCCGCTGGCATGGCGATCTACCCGGCCAGCGGCGCCAACGCACTGGTCACGGCCGACGCGGTGAAGGCCAAGCTCGCGGAGCTGTCGCCGTTCTTTCCGCCGGGCATGAAGGCCAGCGTCACCTTCGACACCACGCCCTTCGTGCGCGTCTCGATCGAAGGTGTCGTCGTGACGTTGATCGAAGCGATGGTGCTGGTCGTCGCGATCATGTACCTGTTCATGCAGAACCTGCGCGCCACGCTGGTGCCGGCCATCGCCGTGCCGGTGGTGATGCTGGGCACGATGGGCGTGCTCGCGCTGGCGGGCTTCTCGATCAACACGCTGACGATGTTCGGCCTGGTGCTGGCGATCGGCCTGTTGGTCGACGACGCGATCGTCGTCGTCGAGAACGTCGAGCGGCTGATGCGCGAGGAAGGTTTGTCGCCGCGCGACGCCACGAAGAAAAGCATGGGCGAGATCAGCGGCGCACTGGTGGGCATCGCCGTCGTGCTGTCGGCGGTCTTCATCCCGATGGCCTTCTTCGGCGGCTCCACCGGCGTCATCTACCGCCAGTTCAGCATCACCGTGGTGAGTGCGATGGTGCTGTCGGTGCTGGTGGCGATGACGCTGTCGCCGGCGTTGTGCGCAACGCTGTTGAAGCCCGTCGAGAAAGGCGAGCACGCGAAGCACGGCGGCCCGCTCGGCCCGCTGCTCGACCGCGCGTTCGGCGGCTTCAACCGCATTTTCGACCGCAGCACCGAGCGCTATGTCGGCCGCGTCGGCTGGCTAGCGGCGCGCGGCAAGCGCAGCTTCGCCGTCTTCCTGCTGCTGATCGCCGGCACCGCGGCGCTGTACGCGACGCTGCCCACCAGCTTCCTGCCCGACGAAGACCAGGGTGGTCTGCAGATCCAGGTGCGCATGGCGCCGGGCGCCACGGCCGAGCGGCTCGAAGGCGTGATGCAGAACATCGAGGCCTACCTTGCCGAACAGCCCGAGGTGCAGTTCTACAACCTCGTGCGCGGCTCCGGTGGTGACCAGGGTTCGGGCCAGGGCTTCATCGCGTTGAAGGATTGGTCCGAGCGCGCCGAAGAGCGCCAAGGCGCCGCGGCGCTGGCCGAGCGTTTCAGCCGCGAGCTCGGCCGGCGCGTGCGCGATGCCAACGTCTTCGTCGTCCAGCCGCCCACCGTGCGCGGCTTGGGCGGCAGCGCCGGCGTGCAGCTCTTCCTGCAAGACATCGGTGGCCTCGGCCCGCAAGCGCTGGCCGAGGC
>CADEEN010000490.1 GCA_902826345.1 uncultured Burkholderiales bacterium
CACTGGGCCTGAACATCCTGGTCGGCTACTGCGGCCAGATCTCGCTGGGCACCGGCGGCTTCATGGCGGTGGGCGCCTACGCGGCCTACAACTTCCTGATCCGCGTCGACGGCATGCCGATGCTCGCCGCCATCCTGCTCGGCGGCCTGTGCGCCACCGTCGTCGGCGTGTTGTTCGGCATTCCGTCGTTGCGCATCAAGGGCCTGTACCTCGCGGTGGCCACGCTGGCGGCGCAGTTCTTCGCCGACTGGGCCTTCCTGCGCATCAAGTGGTTCACCAACTACACCGCATCGGGCTCGGTCAGCGTCTCCAACCTCTCGTTCTTCGGCCTGCCGATCGCGACGCCGGTGGAGAAATACCTCTTCTGCCTCGGCGTCGTCATCGTCTTCGCCGTCATCGCCAAGAACCTCGTGCGCAGCCACATCGGCCGCGAGTGGATGGCGATCCGCGACATGGACGTGGCCGCGGCCGTGATCGGCATCCGTCCGGTCTACGCCAAGCTGACGGCGTTCGCGGTGAGTTCGTTCATGGTCGGCGTGGCCGGCGCGATGTGGGGCTTCATCCACCTCGGCGCCTGGGAGCCGGCGGCGTTTTCGATCGACCGCTCGTTCCAGCTGCTGTTCATGATCATCATCGGCGGGCTCGGCTCGATCATGGGCAGCTTCTTCGGCGCTGCCTTCATCGTCGTCCTGCCGATCTTCCTGAACCAGGCGCTGCCGGCGCTGGGCAATGTGATCGGCGTGTCGATCGGCACCGCGGCCGTCTCGCACACCGAGCTGATGATCTTCGGCGCGCTGATCGTCTTCTTCCTCATCGTCGAGCCGCATGGCCTGGCGCGGCTGTGGTCCACAGCGAAAGAAAAACTGCGCCTGTGGCCTTTCCCCCATTGACCCGCATTGACCCGCTTTTTTCCCGTCCCTTGATCCAAACCTGGAGGCATCTCATGAAGTCCGCAAGATTGCTCGTTCTGGCCGCGGCGCTGGCCGTTGCCGGCAGCGCCTTCGCGCAAGCGAAGGAACAGTTCTTTCCCGTGCTGAGCTACCGCACCGGCGCCTACGGCCCCAATGGCACGCCGTGGGCCAACGGCTATGTCGATTACTTGAAGCTGACCAACGCGCGCGGCGGCATCAACGGCGTGAAGATCAGCTTCGAAGAGTGCGAGACCGGCTACGCCACCGACCGCGGCGTCGAGTGCTACGAGCGCCTGAAGGGCAAGAACGGCGGCGCCACCGTGTTCCACCCGCTGTCCACCGGCATCACCTTCGCGCTCACCGAAAAGGCGCCCGGAGACAAGATCCCCATCATCACCGCCGGCTACGGCCGCAGCGAGAGCACCGACGGCAACGTCTTCAAGTGGAACTTCCCGCTCACCGGCACGTACTGGGATGCGGCCGACATCATCCTGCAGCACATCGCCAAGAAGGAAGGCGGCTGGGACAAGTTGAAGGGCAAGAAAATCGCCCACGTCTATCACGACAGCCCCTACGGCAAGGAGCCGATCCCGCTGCTGGTGGAGCGCAGCAAGATGCACGGCTTCGAGCTGATGCAGATGCCGGTGACGCATCCGGGCGTCGAGCAGAAGGCGGCCTGGCTGCAGATCCGCCAGCAGCGGCCCGACTACGTGTTGCTGTGGGGCTGGGGCGTGATGAACGGCACCGCGCTGAAAGAGGCCGTGGCCACGGGCTACCCGCGCGAGAAGATGTACGGCGTGTGGTGGGCCGCGGCCGAGCCGGACGTGAAGGACGTCGGCGACGGTGCCAAGGGCTACAACGGCCTGGCGCTGCAGCATGGCGCCGAGCCGAACGCGGCTGTCGTCAAGGAAGTGCTCGACAAGTTGCACGCCAAGGGTCAGGGCACCGGGCCGAAGGAAGAGGTCGGCAGCGTGCTCTACATGCGTGGCCTGACGCAGGCCATGCTCGGCGTCGAAGGCGTGCGCCGCGCGCAGGAGCGTTATGGCAAGGGCAAGGTGATGACCGGCGAGCAGACACGCTGGGGCCTGGAGAACCTGGCGCTCGACCAGCCCAAGCTCGACGCGCTCGGCTTCAAGGGCGTGATGCGGCCGATCAGCACGAGCTGCGCCGACCACCGCGGCTCGACCTGGGCGCGCATGCACACCTGGAACGGCAGCAAGTGGGAGTTCACGAGCGACTGGTACCAGAGCGACGAGACGATCATCAAGCCGATGATCAAGGCCGCCGCCGACAAGTACGCGGCGGAGAAGAAGATCGAGCGGCGCGCGCCTGCGGATTGTCAGTCCTGATGGACTGACAACCGCCGGCTTTGGCCGGCCGTCCCTGGGGCACCTCCCCCTGCCCCCTCCGCCAAGCGAAGGGGGTTCCAGTGAGAGCATTGATGAGCAACATCCTTCTCAACGTCAACGGCATCGAGGTCATCTACAACCATGTGATCCTCGTGTTGAAGGGCGTCTCGCTGCAGGTGCCCGAAGGCGGCGTGGTGGCGCTGCTCGGCGGCAACGGCGCCGGCAAGACGACGACGCTGCGCGCGGTGAGCAACCTGCTTGCCGGTGAGCGCGGTGAAGTCACCAAGGGTTCGATCGAGTTGCGCGGTGAGCGCATCGAAAAACTCTCCACGTCGCAAATGGTCGATCGCGGCGTGATCCAGGTGATGGAGGGGCGGCACTGCTTCGCCCACCTGACGATCGAGGAGAACTTGCTCACCGGCGCCTACACGCGCAAGGACGGCAAGGCCGGCGTGGCGCGCACGCTCGACAAGGTCTACGCCTACTTCCCGCGCTTGAAGCAACGCAAGGGATCGCAAGCCGCCTACACCTCGGGCGGCGAGCAGCAGATGTGCGCCATCGGCCGCGCGCTGATGGCCAACCCGAAGATGGTGCTGCTCGACGAGCCCTCGATGGGCCTGGCGCCGCAGATCGTCGAAGAGGTGTTCGAGATCGTCAAGGACCTGAACACCAAGGAGAAGGTCACCTTCCTGCTCGCCGAGCAGAACACCAACATGGCGCTGCGCTACGCCGACTACGGCTACATCCTGG
>CADEEN010000491.1 GCA_902826345.1 uncultured Burkholderiales bacterium
TGGCGTCCAGCGTGAAGCGCGCGCCGACTTCGGCGATGCGCTCGGCGCCCTTGGTGACGACGATGAAGTTGATCACCACCAGCACCGCGAAGACGATCAGGCCGACGGCGAAGTTGCCGCCGATGAGGAAGTGGCCGAACGATTCGATCACCTGGCCCGCAGCGCCGGGGCCGGTGTGGCCGTCGAGCAGCACGACACGCGTCGAGGCCACGTTGAGCGACAGGCGCATCAGCGTCGTCACCAGCAGCACGGCGGGAAACGCCGCGAAGTCGAGCGGCCGGATCATGTTGGCCGCAACCATCATCACCAGCAGCGCGACGGCGATGTTGACGGTGAAGAAGATGTCGAGCAACAGCGCAGGAATCGGCAGCACCATCATCGCCAGCACGACGACGATGAACATCGGCGCGGCGAGGTTCTTGATGACGCCGGCTTGCGGACCGAGCGCGGCGTTCAGGCGTTGCACCAAGGTCATGCCGCGGCTCCTTCGTGGTGCGGATCAAGCTCGTCAGGCACCGGCAGCGACGCGATCTCCAACGGCACCGCCCCCTGTCCGGCCATCGCGGCGCGCAACTGATAGACCCAGGCCAGCACCTGCGCCACCGCCGCGAACAGCGCCGCCGGCACCTCTCGGTCGATCTCGGCGTGCGCATACAGCGCGCGCGCCAGCGGCGGCGCCTGCAGCACCGGCACCTTCGATTCGTTGGCGATGTCGCGGATCTTCAGCGCGATCAGGTCCGCGCCCTTGGCGACGACGCGCGGCGCGGCCATCGTCTTGTCGTCGTACTTCAGCGCCACCGCGTAGTGCGTCGGGTTCATGACGACGATGTCGGCCTGGGGCACGGCGGCCAGCATGCGGCGATTCGCCATCTCGCGCATCTTCGCGCGCACCCGGTTCTTCACCTCCATGTTGCCTTCGAGCTGCTTCCACTCTTCCTTCATCTCCTGGTGGCTCATCTTCAAGCGGTCGAGCAGGCGCTTTCTCTGCAAGGGCACGTCGATCAGCGCGAACACTGCCAGTGCAATGACGAGCAGCAGCAGGCCGGCTTGCAGCGTCGTTGCGCTCTGCGAGATCGCCGCGGGCAGCGGCAGCGTGAGCGTTTGCGCAAACTCGTTGGCATGCGAACGCAGCCACCACGCACCGGTCGTGCCCAGCGCGAGCGCGAGCGCGCAGGCCTTGAGCGTCTCGCCGAGCTGCTGTTTGGAGAAGACGCGGCCGAGGCCCGTCAGCGGATTGAACTTGTCGAACTTCGGCGCGATCGGTTTCCAGGTCCAGTTCCAGCCACCGCAGAGCACGCCGGCGGCCAGCGCCACCACCGTCAGCGCCACACCAAACGGCAGCACCAGCGCCAGCATGCGCAGCGTCGCTTCACTCAAGCGCTCGCCCATCGGCGCCGCGCCGGCGAGGCTGCGGCTGTTGAACGTCAGGCCCTGCGTGACCAGCTCGCGCAGCCAGCCGCTGGCCGCCGGCGCCAGCACCACCAGCAGCGCGCCGCCGCCGGCGACGGCGGCGAAGTGGCCGAGGTCGCGCGAGCGCGCGACCTGGCCGTCTTCACGCGCCTTCTTGATCTTGCGCTGCGACGCGGGTAGATGTTTGTCTTGTGCGCTCTCGGCCATGTCCGCATGGTGCCGGGCAGAGCGGAAAACTTAAGCGCGATAAGCGGGCTGTTTACTGGCCTTGTTTCGCCGGCTCGGCAGATGTGCGCGAGACGATCGGCATCACCGGCGTCACGAGCGGCGGCTCGGCTTGCAGCGCCTCGGCCACTTCAGGCGCGGTGCGGAACATGCGGTCTTCGGCCTCGCGGTTCATGACGATGATGCTGATGCGGCGGTTGGCGGCTGCGCGCGGGTCGGCGCTGTCGATCGGCTGGCTCGACGCCAGGCCCTGCACGCGCAGCACGCGCTCGTCGGCCAGGCCGCCGGCCACCAGCTCACGGCGCGACGCATTCGCGCGGTCCGACGACAGCTCCCAGTTGCTGTAGCCGCGCTCGCCGCCGATGAAGGCCTGCGCGTCGGTGTGGCCCTCCAAGGTCAACCGGTTCGGCACCTCGGTGAGCACGACGCCGATCTCGTGCAGCAGCTCGCGCATGTGCGGCTGCACCATCGCCGAGCCGCTGGCGAACATCGGCCGGTTCTGCTCGTCGACGATCTGGATGCGCAGGCCGTCGCGTGTCATGTCGAGCCTGATCTGCGAGGCCATCTGCGACAGCCGCGCGCTGGCGGCCAGTCTGCTCTCGACCTTCTTCTTCAGGTCTTCGAGCCGCGCGATCTCGGCGCGCACCTGCTCCTGCTTCAGCGCGTGCAGGTTGACCGCATCGCGCTTGGCCTCGACCTCGCCGCGCTTGACCTGGCCGGTGGTGCGCGTCAGATCCTGGCCGCCGCCCTTGACCACGTGCGACGAATCGCCCGAGCCCGAGCCGCCGGCCATCGCCACCTTCAGCGGCGATTGAAAATAGTCGGCGATGCCCTTCTTGTCGCCCTCTGTCGTGCTGCCGAGCAGCCACATCAGCAGGAAGAAGGCCATCATCGCCGTCACGAAGTCGGCATAAGCGATCTTCCATGCGCCGCCGTGGTGGCCATGGCCGCCCTTCTTGATCTTCTTGACGATGATCGGTTGCAGCTTTTTCGCATCTCCCGCCATGGCTCAGGCCTTCTTGCCCTTGACGTGGCTCTCGAGTTCGGCGAACGACGGCCGCTCGGTCGAGTACAGCACCTTGCGCCCGAACTCCACTGCGACCTGCGGCGCATAACCCTGCATCGACGCCAGCAGCGTGGTCTTGATGCACTGCAGCTCCTTGCCGCCTTCGTCGACCTTCTGCTCCAACAAACCGGCGAGCGGCTCGAAGATGGCGTAGGCCAGCAGGATGCCGAGGAAGGTGCCGACCAGGGCCGAGCCGATCATGCCGCCGAGCACGGCCGGCGGCTGGCCCACCGAGCCCATGGTGTTGACCACGCCCAGCACCGCGGCCACGATGCCGAAGGCCG
>CADEEN010000492.1 GCA_902826345.1 uncultured Burkholderiales bacterium
CCTTCAGGCCGTCGTCGTTGCCTTCGGTCTGCGCGCGGGGTTGAAACTTTGCCATCGTCTTATGTCCTTTAGAACTTCAGGCCGGCTTCACGCGCGGCTTCGGCCAGCGCCTTGACGCGGCCGTGGTACGCGTAGCCGGCGCGGTCGAAGGCGACGGTCTCGATGCCCGCGGCCTTGGCCTTCTCGGCAATGCGCTTGCCCACCGCGGCGGCGGCGGCGGTGTTGCCGCCTTTGCCGTTGATGTAGTCGGCGCGCAGGCCCTTCTCGACGGTGGAGGCCGAGGCCAGCACCTTGGCGCCGTCGTCGGAGATGACGCTGGCGTAGATGTGCGTGTTGCTGCGAAACACCGTCAGCCGCGCGACGCGCTGGATCGCGATGCGCACACGGGTCTGGCGCGAGCGGCGCAGACGCTGGTCGTTCTTGCTCAGTGACATGCTCTGCGCTCCTTACTTCTTCTTGGTTTCTTTGAGCACGACACGCTCGCCGAGGTAGCGGATGCCCTTGCCCTTGTACGGCTCGGGCGGCCGGGCGGCGCGCACTTCGGCAGCGATCTGGCCCACCACCTGGCGGTCGGCCCCCTTGATGATGATTTCCGTCTGCGTCGGGCACTCGACCTTCACGCCGGCAGGCATGTCCATCACCACCGGGTGCGAGAACCCGATCTGCAGGTTCAACTTGGTGCCCTGTGCCTGCGCACGGAAACCCACGCCGACGAGCGACAGCTTCTTCTCGAAGCCCTTGGTGACGCCGTTGACCATGTTGTTGACGAGCGCACGCATCGTGCCGCTCATCGCGTCGGCCGCGGTGCTGTCGTTGGCTGCGGTGAAGGTCAGCTTGCCGGCTTCGTTCTTGACCACGACGAGCGGATTCGCCGCACGCTTCAACGTGCCCTGCGCGCCCTTGACGCTGATCTCATCGGCCGACACCGCGACGTCCACGCCCTTGGGCACGTCGATCGGCATTTTTCCTACGCGCGACATTGCTTTGTCTCCTTAGGCCACGTAGCAGAGCACTTCGCCGCCGACACCGGCAGCGCGCGCCTTGCGGTCGGTCATCACGCCCTGCGGCGTGGTGACGATCGCCACGCCCAGGCCGTTCATGACCTGCGGAATGTTGTGGCGGCCCTTGTAGATGCGCAGGCCCGGGCGGCTGACGCGCTCGATGCGCTCGATCACCGGGCGGCCGGCGTAGTACTTCAGCGCGATTTCGAGTTCGGCTTTTTGGTCGCCCTTGATGGCGAAGCCGTCGATGTAGCCCTCGTCCTTCAGCACCTGCGCGATCGCAACCTTGAGCTTCGACGACGGCATCGTTACGGCCGTCTTGTCAACGCTCTGGGCATTGCGGATACGCGTCAGCATGTCGGCGATCGGATCACTCATGCTCATGTGTTTGCTCCTTCTCGCCTTACCAGCTGGCCTTGACCAGGCCGGGGATGTCGCCGCGGAACGCGAGTTCGCGGATCTTGCTGCGCGCCAGACCGAACTTGCGGAAGGTGCCGCGCGGGCGGCCCGTGTCGCCGCAGCGGTTGCGCTGGCGCGTCGGGTAGGCGTTGCGCGGCAGCGCTTGCAGCGCCAGGCGCGCGGCGTAGCGCTCCTCGTCGGACTTCTTGGCGTCGTTGGCGGTGGACTTCAGCTCGTCGTACTTCTTCTTGTACTTTGCGACGAGCTGCTCGCGCTTCAACTCACGCTGGATCAGGGACATTTTTGCCATGAGTTGCTGCCTTCAATTCTTGAACGGGAAGCGGAACGCGGTGAGGAGCGCCTTGCACTCGTCGTCGGTCTTCGCGCTGGTCGTGATGCTGATGTTCATGCCGCGCACCGCATCGACCTTGTCGTAGTCGATCTCGGGGAAGATGATCTGCTCTTTGACGCCGATGTTGTAGTTGCCGCGGCCGTCGAAGGCGCGCCCGGAGATGCCGCGGAAATCGCGCGTGCGCGGCAGGGCCACGGTGACGAAGCGGTCGAGGAATTCGTACATGCGCGAGCCGCGCAGCGTCACCATCGTGCCGATGGCCACATCCTCGCGGATCTTGAAGCCGGCGATGGCTTTCTTGCTCTTCGTCACGACAGGCTTCTGGCCGGCGATCTTGGTCAGGTCCCCAACGGCGTTGTCCATGACCTTCTTGTCGGCCACCGCCTCGCTGACGCCCATGTTGAGCGTGATCTTGGTCAGGCGCGGCACCTGCATCGGCGACTTGTAGCCGAACTGCTTGATCAGGTCCGGCGCGATCTTGTCGCGGTAGATGGCGTGCAGGCGCGCGACGCCGGCCGATGCGGCGGCCGCGCCGGCGGGGGCCTTCTCGCTGCTCGACGCTTTGGGCGCCTTGGCGGCCTTGGGCTCCTTCGCCTCCTTGGCGACCTTGGGGGCCTTGTCGGTTTTGGGTGCGTTGTCCTTGGCCATGCTCACTTCACCCCGATTTCTTTGCCGCTGGACTTGAAGACGCGCACGCCGTTGTCTTTGGTCTTGCGCTTTTCCTGCTCGTCCTTCGACAGCAATTTGATGCCCACACGATCGGCCTTGCCGGTGGCGGCGTTGAAGATCGCCACGTTGGATTGGTCGATCGGCATCGTCTTGTCGATCACACCGCCCGTGGTGCCCTTCATCGGGTTGGGCTTGACGTGTTTCTTGACGACGTTGACGCCCTCGACGATCAGGTGGCTGTCATCGACGCGGCGGGCGATCGTGCCGCGCTTGCCTTTGTCGCGGCCGGTCAACACGATGACCTGGTCGCCTTTGCGGAGTTTGTTCATCTCAAAGCACCTCGGGGGCAAGAGAAACGATCTTCATGAAACGCTCGGTGCGCAGCTCGCGCGTCACCGGGCCGAAGATGCGGGTGCCGATCGGCTCGAGCTTGTTGTTCAGCAGCACGGCGGCATTGGTGTCGAACTTCACCAACGAGCCGTCCTGGCGACGCACGCCCTTGGCGGTGCGCACGACGACGGCGCTGTAGACCTCGCCCTTCTTGA
>CADEEN010000493.1 GCA_902826345.1 uncultured Burkholderiales bacterium
CCCGCCCTTTCATATTTGCACGGCATCTAATACTGACAGCTGGCCATGCACCCACCCTCCCCAGTCAGTTGGGCGGCAGTGGGAGCGCCTCAACTCCCAACTGGCTCGGTACAAGCGGATCGTACGGTGGCTCGAAGCCGACGAGAACGTTCTTCAGCCGCGTCACGCGAACCGATATCCGGTAAACGCCGTTCCAGCTATTCGACCAACTAGGAGTCTGTCCGACATTGACCTCCCCCCTCTTGCACGGAGAGCGCAAATGGGCTATCAGCAGTCTCTCTCATCTCTTCACGTGGAGACGCATCGATGCAGGACCGCACTTTCCGCCCGTATGAGCCGGATCAACTGCTGTTGTTGCCGCCATCGCTGACCGACTGGCTGCCCGAGGGACACCTGGGCTACTTCGTCTCGGACCTCGTGGAGACCCTGGACCTCGGCCCCATCGTGAAGACCTACGGGTCTGTGACGCGTGGCAATGCGCCCTACGATCCCCGGATGTTGGTCAAGGTCCTGCTGTACGCCTATGCGGTGGGTGTGCCCGCCTCGCGGCAGATTGCCCGCGAGTTGGAAGAAAATGTCGCGTTTCGCGTGCTGGCCGCGAATCAGCAGCCGGACTTTCGGACGATCAGTGACTTTCGGAAGCAGCATCTGGGGGCACTGAGCGACTTGTTTGTCCAGGTGCTGCAACTGTGTCAGCGCGCGGGCTTGGTGAAATTGGGGCACATTGCGCTGGATGGCACCAAGGTCCAGGCCAATGCGTCGAAGCACAAGGCGATGAGTTACGGTCGGATGATGACGGAAGAGGCGCGGTTGCAGGCCGAGGTCACGGCCTTGCTGCGACGGGCGGAGGCCGCCGACGCACAGGATGACGCTCGCTATGGGCCGGATCGACGGGGCGATGAACTTCCGGCCGAACTCGCGCGGCGAGAGCAGCGGCTCGCGACGATTCGAGCGGCCAAGCGCGTCCTGGAACAAGAAGCGCAGACGGAGGCCGCGCTCCACCAGGCGGTCCAGGACACCCAGCAGGCCGCGAGGCCTCGCCGGGGCCGGCCGCCGTCGCCGCCTAGTTCGGTCCCGTCCCCGAAGGCCCAGCGCAATTTCATGGATCCGGAGAGTCGCATCATGCCGGCATCGGACGCCAAGGGGAGCGTCGTCCAAGGGTACAACTGCCAAGCGGCCGTCGATACGAGGGCGCAGATCATTGTCGCGGTCGACGTCACCGATGAAGCGAATGACAAACAGCAAGCCCAGCCGATGCTGACCCAGGTACTGGTCAATACCGAGCAGGTCCCCCGAATCGTGAGTATGGATGCGGGCAATTTCAGCGAGGCGAACGTCACGACGCTCACGGCGCTGGGCTGTACGCCGCTCATCCCCCCGGATCGCCAACTCCATGGCCAGGCGGTGCCCACCGCCCCTCGGGGACGACCGCCCGCGGGACTGTCGGTGGCGGAGCGGATGCGACGAACCTTACGGACGAAGCGCGGACGCCGACGCTATGCTCAGCGCAAGGCGATTGTGGAGCCGGTCTTCGGGCAGATCAAACAGGGCCGCGGCTTCCGGCAGTTTCTGTTGCGGGGCTTGGCGAAGGTTCGCGGGGAGTGGGCCCTCCTCTGTACCACCCACAATATACGCAAGCTCTGGACGGCCCTGCGACGTCAACGCCGACATTCCGGGGAGCGGCTGCACGTGCGGTGCGGCAGCCGGAACGTGGAGCGGAGAGCTCGGCGGTAGCGGGAGGATTCCCGCTCGATCAATCTCAGAGAAGCGAACACCGACTCAGAAGTGACAAGCATGGTGCGCTCAGTTCAATGTCGGACAGGCTCCTAGCAGAACCACAAGTGCCGCCGTCGATTGTGAGCGTACGACTGCAGTAGTCAACTACTAGACTGTCCTGCCGGGTCTGCCCGACGGCGAGGCCCGCAAGATCCTCCGACGTGTAGACCTTGCGAACACTGCCGACGCTGTTGAATTCGTCTGCTGCACCACTTAAGCAGTTCTTGGAGATGTCGCCCTGGGAACCGCCAACGCAAAAGCCGTGCCCACTTCCAGTCACAAGCTCCCAAATAGTCCGCCCGACGCCGTCCTTCTCGAGCACGGTGAAGGTCAAAGTAAAGGGAGTCGGATGACCGGTCTCGGCGCAGCTCCACTTGCCATCCCTTACGTCATCGACAGCGAGCAGAAGGCACGCGTTTCCCTCGCCAATTTTAACCGTCTCATCTGAATCCATATCAGCGAGACCCTTCTCGATCCAAAGTGTATAGGAACCGATGTCGCGAACGCTGTCAAGAGTGGCGACGACCAGAATCTCGTCCGAGCCGAAGACATCCACTCCAGTTTCATCACGAGCCTTCACCTCAATCAGCTCTAGCTGATATCTCGCTTCGAAACGCCAGAGCTTTCCAGCCACTGGCGAAGCAGTGTCCTGTGCACCTGCAACCCCAAAGCCCGTGCCAAAGACGAATAGAAGACACGCTAAGAACATACGCATATTGCCCTCCTGCCGTCCTATAGGGTTGGTGCTCGACTTCCCATTTCACTACACTTCATCTCGTTTATTCCCAGAATCATAGGCACGATCCCATAGTCGACTCAACAAACAATTATCGTCATAGTGCAAGATCAACCACCGGCAAAGAAATGGGGACAGCCTACTTTTAGGCATATCCTATCCCCTCCAATCCAAAAGATCCTCACGTTTTATTGCACTCATTCCCTTGGAAGACATTGCTGGCCCTCTAAAAGTAGCCTGTTCCCGTTTCTCCCTCAATTTCTCGCCCGATCGTCCGTTGGGCAACTCGCAGGTCAAACTCTCCCTGGAGTCCGATCCAGAGATCTGACGACGTTCCCAAATACCGGCTGAGCCGGAGCGCGGTGTCGGCGGAGATGGCACGCTTGTCATTGACGATCGCGCTGATCCGGCCCGGCGAGACATGAATCTCACGGGCAAGCCG
>CADEEN010000494.1 GCA_902826345.1 uncultured Burkholderiales bacterium
CGTCGCGACGTCCATCCCCGTCAGGTCGGACACCATCGTCTGGAAGTTCAGCAGCGCTTCGAGCCGCCCCTGCGCGATCTCCGCCTGGTACGGCGTGTAGGGCGTGTACCAGGAGGGATTCTCCAGCACGTTGCGAAGGATGACGCTCGGCGTCACGCAATCGTGGTACCCCAGGCCGATGTACGAGCGATGCAGCTGGTTCTTCGCCGCGACGCCTCGGAGCGACCGCAGGTATTCGTGCTCCGGCTGCCCGGCCGGCAGGTTCAGCGGCGTCGTCAGGCGGATGCGGCTCGGAATCGCTTCGTCGATCAGCGTTTCCATCACGAACGCGGTGTGCGTTGAGCCGACCGAGCGCCACCACAGCACCGGCACGTTGACCTTCGGGTGATGCACGCTGAGTTGCATCGGCACGTCGTACGGTTCGCGCATGCCTTCGGTGGTGGTGCCATCGACCCCGTTCTTGACCATGAAGCCTTCGAACGGCGAACCGGCGACGATGCTCTGGCTGACGATGCGATGGTCCCAGGCCAGCACCTTGCCCCTGGCATCGAAGCCAATCTCGGCGCGGTGCACGGTGAAGGGCCGGTAGTAGCCGGCTTTCATGTCGTCTTCGCGGCTCCACATCACCTTCACCGGCGCGCGCTGGTTGTTCATCGCCAGCGCCTTGGCCACGGCCGCGGCTTCGCGCACCCACTCGCCCGTCGGCGTGGCGCGGCGGCCGAAGCCGCCGCCCGCCATCTGCACCTGGCTCTCCACCTGCTCGGGTTTCAGGCCGACGACGCTGGCCACCGCGCCGGCATCGACGCCGGGCATCTGCGACGCGGTGATGACGGTGCACTTGTCGGCGTGCAGATCGACGGTGCACGCCAGCGGTTCCATCTGCGCGTGGTTCAGGTACGGAAAGACGAACTCGGCGGCGAGCTTTCTCGGCGCCTTGGCCAAGCCGGACACATCGGCCTCGAAGTGTTTGGCCGGCGCCTGCGTGCCGGGCTTCTTCGCCAGTGCCTTGTACTGCGTGAGCAGCTTCGTCGTGTCGGCCTTGTCGGCGGCGTTCGCGTCCCACTGCACCTTCAGCGCATCGCGGCCCATCTTCGCCGGCCAGTAGCCGTCGGCGACGATGGCGATGCCCTGGCCGCCGCGGTCGAGCGCGACCGGCAACACGGCCTTCACGCCCTTGACCTTCATCGCGTCAGCGCCGTCGAAGCTGATGAACTTGCCGTTGAAGACCGGCGGCCGCACGATCACCGCGGTCAGCATGCCGGGCAGCTTGACGTCGACGCTGTAGGGCTGCGTGCCGGTGCTCTTGGCTCGCGACACCTTCAATCCCGTCGGCTTGCCGATCAGCTTGAAGTCCTTCGCGTCCTTCAACACCACGCGCTCGGGAATCGGCTCCTTCATCGCTGCGTCGAAAAGTTCGCCGTAGGTCGCGCTCTTGCCACCGCCGCTGATCATGCCGTTGGCAACGGTGAGTTGCGCCGGCGGCACGCCAAGCTGCTTGCTCGCCGCAGCGAGCAGCATCGCCTTGGTGCGCGCGCCGAGTTCGCGGTACTGCGTGTAGCTGTTCTTCACCGAGTTCGAGCCGCCGGTGAGGTGCATGCCCATTGCCGGATCGATGTAGTGGCCCTTCTGGTTGCCGAAGCCGGTTTTGACTTTCGCCCAATCGGCGTCGAGCTCGTCGGCGCAGATCATCGCCAGCGCGGTCTCGATGCCCTGGCCCATGTCCATGCGGTTGCACAGCACGGTTGTCGTGCCGTCCTTGTCGATCGTGACGAAGGCGCTCGGCTGTTGAAACGCCTTCTGCCCCGGCGGCAGGTCGGGCGCGTTCTGTGCGCGCACGTCGGGCGAGGCGAGAGGCATCAGCGCCAGGCCGACAGCGCCGCCGACCGTCATCGTGACGAAGCGGCGGCGGGTGAGTTCGGGCGTGGGGGTTTGTGCGATCAGTTGGTCGAGGATCATGGTGATGCTCCTTTGTCTCAAGCCAGCGCCGCGGCGGCTTGTTTGATCGCAGCGCGGATGCGCGGGTAGGTGCCGCAGCGGCAGACGTTGCCGGCCATCGCGGCATCGATCTGCGCATCGGTCGGCTTCTTGTTGGTCTTCAGCAGCGCGGTCGCGCTCATGATCTGGCCGCTCTGGCAGTAGCCGCATTGCGCCACGTCCTGCGCCACCCAGGCCTCGGTCACGGCCTTGCCGACGTTGTCGGAGGCCAGCCCTTCGATCGTCGTGATCGTGGCGCCCGCCGCCGCAGAAATCGGCAGCGAACAACTGCGCACCGCCTGCCCGTTCAGGTGCACGGTGCACGCCCCGCATTGCGCCAGGCCGCAACCGAACTTGGTGCCGGTGAGGCCGAGGTTGTCACGCAGCGCCCAAAGCACCGGCGTGCTCGGATCGGCATCGACCGTGACCGGCTTGCCGTTGAGGGTGAAGTTGCTCATCGAAAGCCTGCCTTTGCTCAAAAGGGAAGGCGGCGTTGTAGCGCGAATCGATCGCCCTGCGGATCAGTCGGGCATCGTCAGTGCAAGGCCGAGAGGAACTGCTTCAACTCCGCCGTCTGCGGCGCATCGAACAGCGTCATGCCTTCCACGGCCAAGCTCTCGACCACCTTCAACACCTCGCCGACGAGTTCCGGGTCGAGCGCCGACGTGATGTCGTCGAACTTCTCGGACAGGCCGGCGCGAAATACGAAATACATCAGCGCCACGCAGGCATACACGATGGCCTACGTCTGCGCGGGAGTCTCGGTCGGCAGCGACAGCACGGCCACCGCGCCGCCGCCGTCGGCGTTGCGCAGCGTGATGCGTCCCTGGTGCAGCGCCGCGATCTCGCGCACGAAGGGCAGGCCCAGGCCGGTGCTCTTGCGCTGCGAGCCGGGGCGGGCGAGCGAATAGAACTTCTCGAAGACCTTGTCGTCGGCGTAGTCGGGGATGCCGGGGCCGTGGTCGCGCACG
>CADEEN010000495.1 GCA_902826345.1 uncultured Burkholderiales bacterium
TCCTTGTGGAACTCGCTGGCCGCGCAGTCCAGGCCGATCGCGATCTGCTCGCCGGGCTTGTAGCCGGCTTTTTCCACTGCTTCCAAGATCATCTGGATCGCGGCCTCGTGGCTGGCGACGTTCGGCGCGAAGCCGCCTTCGTCGCCGACCGCCGTCGTCATGCCCTTGGCGTCGATGATCTTCTTCAGCGCGTGGAAGACCTCGGCGCCGTAGCGCACCGCTTCGCGAAACGTCGGCGCGCCGACGGGGATGATCATCAGCTCCTGCAGGTCGAGGTTGTTGTTGGCATGCGCGCCGCCGTTGATGACGTTCATCATCGGCACCGGCAACTGGTTGGCGTTCATTCCGCCGAAGTAGCGGTACAGCGGCAGGCCGCTTTCTTCCGCCGCGGCGCGCGCCACGGCCATGCTGACGGCGAGCGTCGCATTGGCGCCGAGGCGGCTCTTGTTGTCGCTGCCGTCGAGGTCGATCAACGTCTTGTCGAGAAAGGCCTGCTCCGATGCATCGAGGCCGAGCACCGATTCGCTGATCTCGGTGTTGATGTGCTCGACGGCCTTGAGCACACCCTTGCCGCCGTAGCGGCTCTTGTCGCCGTCGCGCAGCTCGATGGCTTCGCGCGAGCCGGTCGAAGCGCCGCTGGGCACGGCGGCGCGGCCCATCGTGCCGGACTCCAGCAGCACGTCGCACTCGACGGTGGGGTTGCCGCGGCTGTCCAGGATCTCCCGGCCGACGATATCGACGATGGCGCTCATACAGACTGTTCCTTTGAGTTGTGTGTTGTGCGATCAGACCGGAGCGGCCACGCCCTCGACCAGAACCATGTTGAAGTATTCGGTGGCGCCGACGCGCTTCTGGCGCACCTGCTTGTAGTGCGCGTCGTCGTAGAAGGCCTTGGCCTTGTCGTAGCTCGGGAAGCGCAGCACGGCCACCCGGTGCGGCGTCCAGTCGCCTTCGAGCGTTTCCTGCTTGCCGCCACGCACCAGGTACTCGCCGCCGAAGGCCTTGACCGACGCCGGCGCTTCGGCCATGTACTGCTTGTACTGGTCCATGTCGGTGATGTTCATCTCGACGATCAGGTAGGCAACGGGCATACGCACCTCAACAGGAGAAGTCGTTCTCGAGCAGCGGCTGCTTCTTCACCACGCGATCGAGCGCGAGCAGTTGTTCGAGCAGTGCTTTCATGTGCTTCAACGGCACCGCGTTCGGTCCGTCGGACAGCGCATTCGCCGGATCGGGGTGCGTTTCCATGAACACACCGGCGACGCCGACCGCGATCGCCGCGCGCGACAGCACCGGCACGAACTCGCGCTGCCCGCCGCTGCTGGTGCCCTGGCCGCCGGGAAGTTGCACGCTGTGCGTGGCGTCGAAGACGACCGGCGCGCCGGTCTCGCGCATGATCGCCAGCGAACGCATGTCGGAGACGAGGTTGTTGTAGCCGAAGCTCGCGCCGCGTTCGCAGGCCAGGAAGCTGTCTTCGGGCAGGCCTTTTTCCTTCGCCGCCGCACGTGCCTTGTCGATCACGTTCTTCATGTCGTGCGGCGAGAGAAACTGGCCCTTCTTGATGTTCACCGGCTTGCCGCTCTGAGCGACGGCGCGGATGAAATCTGTTTGCCGCGACAGGAAGGCCGGGGTCTGCAGCACGTCGACGACGGCCGCAACGGCGGCGACTTCCGATTCGCTGTGCACGTCGGTGAGGACCGGCACTTTGAGTTCACGCTTGACCTTGGCAAGGATCTCCAGCCCCTTGTCCATGCCCGGCCCGCGAAACGACGCGCCGCTCGAACGATTGGCCTTGTCGTAGCTCGACTTGAAGATGAAGGGGATGCCGAGCGCCGATGTGATCTCCTTCAATTGCCCCGCAACATCCATCTGCAACTGCTCGCTCTCGACGACACACGGGCCGGAGATCAGTAAGAAGGGCTTGTCGAGGCCGACATCGAATCCGCAGAGCTTCATCAGGCGACCACCTTGACTTGCGGCGTGCTCGTGCGCACCGATTGGTGATCGAGCGCCGCCTTCACGTAGTGGTTGAACAGCGGATGCCCTTCCCAAGGCGTGCTCTTGAACTCGGGGTGGAACTGCACGCCGACGAACCATGGATGCGTGGCGTGAGGCAGCTCGACGATCTCGGTCAGCTTGTCGCGCTGCGTGATCGCGCTGATGACCAGGCCCGCCTGCTGCAGCCGATCGAGGTAATGCGTGTTGGCCTCGTAGCGGTGGCGGTGGCGCTCGGTGACGACGTTGCCGTAGATCTTGTGCGCCAGCGTGCCGGCCTTGACGTCGGAACTCTGTGCGCCCAGGCGCATCGTGCCGCCGAGGTCGGACGTGGCATCGCGCTTCTGGATCGAGCCGTCGCGGTCTTGCCATTCCTCGATCAGCGCGATCACCGGGTGCGGCGTCGCCGGTTCGAACTCGGTGCTGTTCGCGCCCGTCAGGCCGGCAAGGTGGCGCGCGACTTCGATCGTCGCCACCTGCATGCCCAGACAGATGCCCAGGTATGGAATCTTGTTTTCGCGCGCGTACTTCGCGGCGAGGATCTTGCCTTCGACGCCGCGCTTGCCGAAGCCGCCGGGCACCAGCACCGCATCGAAGCGGGCGAGCTGGCTCGCGTTCTGCTCCGAAAGCGTTTCGGCATCAACGTACTCGATCTTCACCCGCGCATGATTGTGGATGCCGGCGTGGCGCAGCGCTTCGTTGAGCGACTTGTACGAGTCCGACAGGTCGGTGTACTTGCCGCACATCGCGATCGTGACTTCGCGCTTCGGGTGCAACTCGTCGTGGACCAGCGTGTCCCAGCGCCGCAGGTCGGCTGGCTTGGTCAGCAGCTGCAGCTTCATGCAGATCTGTTCATCCAGACCCTGCTCGTGCAGCACGCGCGGCACCTTGTAGATCACGTCCACGTCGGGCATGGAGATCACGCCGTGCAGCGGCACGTTGGTGAA
>CADEEN010000496.1 GCA_902826345.1 uncultured Burkholderiales bacterium
CCTCACCGAGGAAGAGATCCGCACGATGTTCGAGGGCATGATCCGCAGCACCTTCCATCACGCCATCGGCGTCGAGCTGCCGCCGTTCCCGGTGATGACCTGGTCCGACGCGATGCGCCTGTACGGCTCCGACAAGCCCGACCTGCGCGTCAAGCTGCAGTTCACCGAGCTGACCGATGTGATGAAGACGGTCGACTTCAAGGTCTTCAGCGGCCCGGCGAATCACGCGGAAGGCCGCGTCGTCGCGCTGCGCGTGCCCGGCGGCGCCGAGATGAGCCGCGGCGAGATCGACGGCTACACCGAGTTCGTCAAGATCTACGGCGCCAAGGGCCTGGCCTGGATCAAGGTCAACGAGGCCGGCGCCGGCCGCGACGGGCTGCAATCGCCGATCGTCAAAAACCTGCACGATGCGGCGCTGGCGGAAATATTGAAGCGCACCGGTGCGCGCAACGGCGACCTGATCTTCTTCGGCGCCGACAAGGCCAAGGTCGTCAACGACGGCATCGGCGCGCTGCGCGTGAAGATCGGCCACAGCGAGTTCGGCAAGACCAAGGGCCTGGCGCATGGCGATTGGGAGCCGCTGTGGGTGATCGACTTCCCGATGTTCGAGCACGACGACGAAGCCGGCCGCTGGAACGCCGTGCACCACCCGTTCACGAGCCCGAAGGACGGCCACGAGGACTGGCTCGAGAGCGACCCCGGCCGCTGCGTCGCCAAGGCCTACGACGTGGTATTGAACGGCATCGAACTCGGCGGCGGCTCGGTGCGTATTCACCGCGAAGAGGTGCAGAGCAAGGTCTTCCGCGCGCTCAAGATCAACGCCGAGGAGGCGAGGCTCAAGTTCGGCTTCCTGCTCGACGCGCTGCAGTACGGCGCGCCGCCGCACGGCGGCATCGCCATCGGCCTGGATCGCTTCGTCATGCTGATGACCGGTGCCGAGAGCCTGCGCGACGTGATCGCGTTCCCGAAGACGCAGCGCGCGCAGGATCTGCTGACCAACGCGCCGGGCCCGGTGGACGAGAAGCAGCTGCGCGAGCTGCACATTCGCTTGCGCAACACCGGGGCTGCAGCCTGAGCAGTCCCATGGCGAGTCCAGCGTCGCCGCCGGCCGACCGCGTCGCCGAGCTCGATCTGCTGCGCGGCATCGCGGCGCTGCTGATGGTGTTCAACCATGTCGGCTACGCCGCGCTCGTGCCGCAGGCGGCAACGCAGGGCGTGTCGGGCGCCATCGTTTTCGTCGGCAGCCTCGCGCCGGTGCTGTTTTTCTTCGCCACCGGCTTCGGCGCCGGCCTGGCCGAGCGGCCGGGCGGCTGGCGCACTCTGGCCGACAAGGTGCTGCTGCTCGCGCTCGCCGATCAGTTCCTCGGCTGGAGCGTGGGCCGTGCGCTGGGGTTGGACTTCTTCGGCTTCATCGCCGTGAGCATGGTGGCCGCGCGCTTGGTGCTCGCCACACCGCATCCGCTGACGGTGGCTGCGGTGGGCGTCTTGGCGGTGCTGCTGCTGCGCTACGTGCTCGGCCCGACCACGGTGGCAACGGCCGACGGTTATGGCCTTGTGCCCTGGCTGATCGGCGCGACGCCGCACGATGCGGTGTCGTATCCCGCCTCGCCGTGGCTCGTCTATCCGCTGCTCGGTGTCGCTTTGGGCGCGCTCTATCGCCGACACGGCGGCCGCGTGCCGCCGCGCGCCTGGATGCTGATGATCGCTGCGATCACCGTCTGTGCCGTCGCCGCGGCGCTGCTCGCCTCGCGCGGCGGTTCGTTCCATCGTTGGGGCAGCGTGGCGGCGGCTTTTTTTGCGTTGTCGATCGCTGTGCTGCTGGGTGTCGCTGCGCTCAGCGTCGCCTTGACGCGCCACGTGCCGCGGATCGCGGCTGCGCTGTCGCTCGGCGGCGTGGCCTCGTTCGCCGTCGTGCCGCTGCACTATGCAATGGTGCGCAGCGGCGCGTTCGGCGCGCAGGAAGGCATCGCGTTCTACCTTGCCGTTGCGTTGCCGATCGCCGTGCTCAGCTTCGCCTTGTCGAGCGCCTTCGAGCGTGCAGCCGTGGCGCTGTCGCGCTTGCCGTATCGCGGCCGGCTCGTCGCAACGGCGGCAGTGGTCATCACGGTGGCGGCCTGGGCCACTTTCGCCTTTGCGAGCAGCGGCTCGCCGGCGGCAGCGCAGGCTGCGGCCACCGCCGGCCAGTTGGCGATTGGCCTCCTGTTCGCGTGGCGCGTCGGCCTGTTCGGCGCGCGCGCGTCGGCGCTGCAGGTCGTGGCCGGCGAGTCGGGACGTTGAAGCCTGCACGTCAGCGCCCGCTGCGGCACGGGCCAGAATGCGGGCCGTGAACCTGCCGTCGCCGCGCCCGCCCAAGATCCCCGAATCGGTTCTCGTCGTCATCCACACGCCGGCGCTCGACGTGCTGCTGATCGAGCGCGCCGACAAGCCCGGCTACTGGCAGAGCGTCACCGGCTCCAAGGACAGCATCGATGAGCCGCTCGTGCTGACCTGCGAGCGCGAGGTGGCCGAAGAAACGGCGATCCTCATCGGCAGCGCTGCCGTGCCGCGCTCGGCGCTGCGCGACTGGGGCTTGCAGAACGTCTACGAGATCTACCCGGTCTGGCGCCATCGCTACGCGCCTGGCGTGACGCACAACACCGAGCATGTGTTCGGCCTCACCGTGCCCGCGGGCACGCCGGTGCGGCTGTCGCCGCGCGAGCACGTGGCGCATGTCTGGCTGCCGTGGCGCGACGCGGCAGACCGCTGCTTCTCGCCGAGCAACGCCGAAGCGGTGCTGATGCTGCCGCGATTCACGAACCAAACCTAGCCGACATGCTGCGCCGACCGCTGCACAGCCAACTGCCGGGCGCCGCCGACGAGTCGCGCTTGCGCGTGGCCACCTACAACATCCACAAGGGCGTGCGCGGCGTCGGCCCGCGCAA
>CADEEN010000497.1 GCA_902826345.1 uncultured Burkholderiales bacterium
GCACCGGGTTGTGCGACTTGCCGAGCGTGAATGCGCCGCGCGGGCTGTCGATCTTGGCGGCCTGCACGGCCTTGGCGAACTCGGCGGTCTTCTTCGCGTCGCCCTTGGTGGCGTTCAAACCCACGGCCAGCATCTGCGCTGCGTCGTAGCCTTGCACCGCATAGACGTCGGGCTGCAGCTTGTAGGCCTTGGCGTAGGCCAGGCGGAAGGCGTTGTCGCGCGGGGTGTTCAGGCCGTCGGCGTAGTGCAGCGCGGTGAAAATGCCGTCGGCGTCTGCGCCTTGCGCTTCGAGCGTGCCGTCGGTGAGAAAGCCGTTGCCGTACAGCGGGATGTTTTTCTTCAGGCCCGCCGCCGCGTAGTCCTTGACGAACTTGACGGCCCCGCCGCCGGCGAAGAAGGCGAACACGCCGTCGGGCTTGGTCGCGGCCACGTCGGTCAGCAGGGCCTGGAACTCGACGTTCGGGAACGGCAGGTTCAGCTCCTTGACGACCTGGCCGCCGGCCTTCTCGAAGGCTTCCTTGAAGCCGGCGACCATCTCGTCGCCGGCGGCGTACTTCCACGTCACCGTCGCGATCTTCTTGTGGCCGCGCTTGGCCACGGCTTCGCCGGTGGCGTAGCCGGTCTGCCAGTTGCTGAAGCTGCTGCGGAAAATGTTGGGCGCGCACATCGGGCCGGTGACGGCGCCGGCGCCGGCGTTCGGAACGATCAGGATCGTGCCGCTGTCTTTCGCCACGCGCGCCATCGCCATCGCAACGCCGGAGTGCACGGTGCCGACGATGACGTCGACGTTGTCGCGCTTGATCAGCTTGTTGACGTTGTCGGTGGCCTTGGCGGGTTCGCTCTCGTCGTCGACCTTGACGAACTCGACCTCGCGGCCGCCGAGCTTGCCGCCCTGCTCGCTGACGTAGAGCTTGAAGCCGTTTTCGATGGCGCTGCCGAGCGAGGCGAAGGTGCCGGTGGCCGGCAGCATCAGGCCGACCTTGAGCTTCTGCGCTTGCGCAAAGCTGAGCGGTGCGGCGAGGGCCGCGGCAGCGAGTACGGCCAGGCGAATCGTCTTCATGGTGTCTTGTCTCCGTTGGAATGGCGTTGGATGAATGAAGTGGTGGCCCCGATCACGCGCGCGGCTTGGTCCTTGTGCGGCGAGTGGCCGCAGTCGGGCAACTCGAGCAACTCGGTGTGCGGCACGCGTCGGGCGATGCCGTGGATCTGTTCGAGCGTGCCGTACTCGTCGTCCATGCCCTGCATGGCGAGCAGCGGGCCGTCGATCGCCGCAATCTCACGCTCGATCGACCACTGCTTGAACGGCGGGTGCAGCCAGATGTCGTTCCAGCCCCAGAAGGCGGAATCCGGGTCGTCGTGGTACTTGGCCAGGCGCTGGCGCAGGTCGGTCTGCTGGTAGGCGGTGCGCGCCTTGGCGATGCTCTGGACCGACAAGTCCTCGACCAGGATGTGCGGCGCCAGCACGATCGCGCCGGCGGTCTGGGCACTGAATTTCGCGGCGTAGAGCAGCGCGATCGAGCCGCCGTCGCTGTGGCCGAAGAGCCAGGGCTTGTCTCGGATGTCGAGAGCGGCGAACAACGCCGGCAGCACCTCGTGCGCCTGGCGGTGCATGAAGTCCAGGTCCCAGGCTTCGTCGGCCGCGCGCGGCGTCGAGCGGCCGTAGCCGGGACGCGAATAGACCAGGCCGCGCAGGTTCGCCGCGTCGCACAGGCGCTGCGGGAAGTCTTTCCACATCGCCAGCGAGCCCAGCCCTTCATGCAGGAAGACGACGAGCGGCGCCTCGCTGCCCCGTTCACCCTGAGCTTGTCGAAGGGTCGGCGCGATCCACCGGTGCTCGATGCGCACCGGCCGGCCCGCCCAATCGACGCTGACGAACTCGGAGCTCACTTCGCAGCCGCTTCCCGCTCACGCAGCTTGAAGCGCTGGATCTTTCCGGTCGCGGTCTTCGGCAGGTCGGCGACGAACTCGAAGAAGCGCGGGTACTTGTACGGTGCGAGGCGCTCCTTGACGAAGGCCTTGAGCTCTTCTTCGGTGGCCGACGCGCCCGCCTTCAGCACGACGAAGGCCTTGGTCTTGGTCAGGCCCTCGGCGTCTTCCTTGCCGATCACCGCAGCTTCGAGCACGGCCGGGTGCTGCACCAGCGTCGCCTCGACTTCGAACGGCGAGACGTAGATGCCGCTGACCTTCAGCATGTCGTCGCTGCGGCCGCTGTAGGTGTAGGTGCCGTCGGCGTTCTTGACGTACTTGTCGCCGCTCTTGGTCCAGCCGCCCTGGAAGGTGTCGCGCGTCTTGGCGCGGTTGCCCCAGTACATCATCGCGGCGCTCGGGCCGTGGATGTAGAGGTCGCCCGGCTCGCCGTCAGCCACCGGCTTGCCGTCTTCGCCGCGCAGCTCGACTTCGTAGCCCGGAACCGGCCAGCCGGTGGTGCCGTAGCGCACCTTGCCGGGCTGGTTGGACAGGAAGATGTGCAGCATCTCGGTGGAGCCGATGCCGTCGACGATCTCGACGCCGAAGTGCCGGGTGAAGCGCTCGCCGAGTTCGGCCGGCAGCGCTTCGCCGGCCGACGAGGCCATGCGCAGCGCGGTCTCGCCCTTCTTCGGCAACGCGGGGTGCGCCAGCATGCCGGCGAAGCCCGTGGGTGCGCCGAAGAACACCGTCGGTTTGACACCGCCCGCTTTGCCGAGCCAGCGCGCGAAGGTGGCGTCGGGCGTCGGACGCTCGGCCATCAGGATCGTGGTCGCGCCGACGCTCATCGGGAAGCTCAGGCCGTTGCCCAGGCCGTAGGCGAAGAACAGCTTGGCGGCGGAGAAGCAGACGTCCTGCTCGGTGATGCCCAGCAGGCGCTTGCCGTAGAGCTCGGCGGTCCAGTACGGATTGGCCTGGGTGTGCACGGTGCCCTTGGGGCGGCCG
>CADEEN010000498.1 GCA_902826345.1 uncultured Burkholderiales bacterium
ACCTGTTTGCCGAGTTCGATCACACCGCGCCCGAAGACCTGCCGTCCGGCGACGTGAAGTACCACCAGGGTTTCAGCTCCGACGTGACCACGCCGGGCGGCCCGGTGCACCTGTCTCTGGCTTTCAACCCTTCGCACCTCGAGATCGTGAATCCAGTGGTGGAAGGCTCGGTGCGCGCCCGTATGGACCGCCGCGGCGATCCGCTGGGCAAGCAGGTGTTGCCGGTGCTGGTGCACGGCGACGCCGCTTTTGCCGGCCAGGGCGTGGTGATGGAGACGCTGGCGCTGGCGCAAACGCGCGGCTATTACACCGGCGGCACCCTGCACCTGGTGATCAATAACCAGATTGGCTTCACCACCAGCGACCCGCGCGACTCGCGCTCGACGCTGTACTGCACCGACGTCGTCAAGATGATCGAGGCGCCGGTGCTGCACGTGAACGGCGACGACCCCGAGGCGGTGGTGCTGTGCACGCAACTGGCGATGGACTACCGGCAGCAGTTCAACAAGGACGTGGTGGTTGACATCATCTGCTTCCGCAAACTCGGCCACAACGAGCAGGACACGCCGAGCCTGACCCAGCCCTTGATGTACAAGAAGATCGCGCAGCACCCGGGCACGCGCAAGCGCTACGGCGACAAGCTGGTGGCGCAGAATGTGCTGCCGGCCGATGGCCCCGATGCGATGGTCAAGGCCTTCCGTGCCGCGATGGACGCCGGCAAGCACACCGTCGACCCGGTGTTGACCAACTTCAAGAGCAAGTACGCGGTTGACTGGTCGCCCTACCTGTACCGCAAGTGGACCGATGCGGCCGACACCGCCCTGCCGCTGGCCGAGATCAAGCGCCTGGCCGAGCGCATCACGACCTTGCCCCAAGGCTTCAAGGCCCACCCACTGGTCGAGAAGGTGATCGCCGACCGTGCAGCGATGGGCCGCGGCGAGATCAACATGGATTGGGGCATGGGCGAGCATCTCGCTTTCGCGTCGCTCGTCGCCAGCGGCTACGGCGTGCGTTTGTCGGGGCAGGATTGCGGACGCGGCACCTTCGTTCACCGCCACGCGGTGCTGCACGACCAGAACCGCGAGAAGTGGGACGAGGGCACCTACACGCCGCTGTCCAACGTGGCCGACGGCCAGGCGCCGTTCATCGTCATCGACTCGATCCTGTCCGAAGAGGCAGTGCTCGGTTTCGAATACGGCTACTCGAGCGCCGAGCCGAACACGCTGACGATCTGGGAGGGCCAGTTCGGCGATTTCGTCAATGGTGCGCAGGTCGTCATCGACCAGTTCATCGCCTCGGGTGAAGTCAAGTGGGGCCGTGTCAACGGCATCACGCTGATGCTGCCGCACGGCTACGAAGGGCAAGGCCCGGAGCATTCATCGGCGCGGCTGGAGCGCTTCATGCAACTCGCTGCCGACAACAACATGCAGATCGTTCAGCCTACGACGGCCAGCCAGATCTTTCATGTGCTGCGCCGGCAGATGGTGCGCATGTTCAGGAAGCCGCTGATCATCATGACGCCGAAATCGCTGCTGCGCGCCAAGGACGCCACGTCGCCGCTGTCGGAGTTCACCAAGGGCGAGTTCAAGACGGTGATTGGCCCGGCGCGCGCCGAGGTCGAGCCCGACAAGGTCAAGCGCATCATCGCCTGCTCGGGCAAGGTGGCTTACGACCTGATCAAGAAGCGCGACGAGAAGAAGGCCTGGGACGTGGCGATCCTGCGCGTCGAGCAGCTCTATCCGTTTCCGCACAAGTCTTTCGCTGCCGAGCTGAAGCGATTCCCGAATGCCACCGAGCTCGTCTGGTGCCAGGACGAACCGCAGAACCAGGGCGCGTGGTTCTTCATCCAGCACCAGATCCACGAGAACATGAGCGAAGGGCAGAAGCTCGGTTACGCCGGGCGGCCGGCATCGGCGTCGCCGGCGGTCGGCTACTCGCACCTGCACGTCGAGCAGCAGAAGGCGCTGCTCGATCAGGCCTACGGCAAGCTGAAGGGCTTCGTGCTCAGCAAATAACTCCAAGACGAGAGACAACAACAATGGCTATCGTAGAAGTCAAGGTCCCGCAACTGAGTGAGTCGGTCGCCGAAGCGACGCTGTTGCAGTGGAAGAAGCAGCCCGGCGAGGCCGTGGCGATCGATGAGATCCTGATCGAGATCGAAACCGACAAGGTCGTGCTCGAAGTGCCTGCGCCTTCAGCGGGCGTGCTGACCGCGCATGTCGCGGCCAACGGCGCGACGGTGGTCGCCGAGCAGGTGATCGCGAAGATCGATACCGAGGCGAAGGCGGGTGCTGCTGCGCCGGCAGCACCTGCTCCGGCTGCTGCGCCGGCACCTGCTGCTGCCGCTGCGGTGCCGGCAGACAAATCCGGCATCGCGATGCCCGCAGCCGCCAAGCTGATGGCGGACAACCAGCTGGCGGCGGGTTCCGTCGCTGGTACCGGCCGCGATGGGCGCGTGACGAAGGGCGACGTTCTCGGCGCGTTGGCGAAGCCGCCGGTGGTGGCGGCCGCCGCACCTGTAGCCATTGCGGCTGCACCCGCAGTCGCCAAGCCGCTGCCTTCGGTCTCCGTGCCGTCGGCCAACCTCGGCGACCGCCCCGAGCAGCGCGTGCCGATGTCGCGCCTGCGTGCGCGCGTCGCAGAACGCCTGCTGCAATCGCAGGCCACCAACGCGATCCTGACGACCTTCAACGAAGTCAACATGGCGCCGGTGATGGAGATGCGCAAGCGCTTCCAGGAAAAGTTCGAGAAGGAGCACGGCACCAAGCTCGGCTTCATGAGCTTCTTCGTCAAGGCCGCGGTGCACGCGCTGAAGAAGTACCCGGTGATCAACGCCAGCGTCGACGGCAACGACATCGTCTATCACGGCTACTTCGACATCGG
>CADEEN010000499.1 GCA_902826345.1 uncultured Burkholderiales bacterium
CGTGAACAAGGCCTCGCCGGTGAACAGGTGCGTGCCGCCTGCATAGACGACGCGGCCCCACGGCAGCGCCTTGCCGTCGATCATGCTGACGGCCAGAGGCATCGTCATGCCGGGGGCGAGCAGGTTGTCGCCGGGCTTCAACGTGACTGCGGCCAGAGCCGGCGCGATGTCGCCGCGCAGCGCCTGGGCCAGGCGCACGGCGCCTTCGACGTTGAGCAGGCCCGTGCCCTGCTGCAGCAGGTTGGCGTTGGCCAGCGGCGTGGCGGTGTATTGCAGGATCGCTTTGACCAGCGGCGGCGTCAGCCCCGGGTTGGCCTGCAGCAGCACGGCCGCAGCACCGGCGACGGCGGGCGCTGCGATCGACGTGCCGCTGAGCGTCATCACGGTCTGGCGCGGGCCTTGAGTCGCGCCGCCGATCTGCGTCAGCTCCGGGTACGAGCGCGCGAGCAGGTTCCAGCCGGCGGGCTGGCCGTCCTTGTCGGCCGCCGACGCGGTGAGCACCTTGTTGCCCGGCGCCACCAGGTCGGGCTTGATCAGGTTGTCGCTCCAGCGCTTGCCGCTCGCAAACGTGAAGCCGCCGCGCGTCGGACCGCGCGAGCTGAAGCTCGTCACCACGTCGTCGGCGCGGTCGGCGCTGCCGCGCAGGTTGCTCGCGCCGACGGTGATCACCGACGGCTCGTGCGCCGGCGACGACACGGCGCCATAGACCTCGCGCCCGCTCGCATCCTTGCCCGCATTGCCTGCCGAGACGACGACGACCAGGCCGTTGGCGACGGCGCTACGCGTGGCGCGCGCCAGCGGATCGACGAGGAACGAGTCGGTCGAGGCCGCGCCCAGGCTCAGGTTCATCACGCGGATGTTGATCTGGCGCGCACGCTGCAGCACCCAGTCGATGCCCATCAACACGTCGGCGACGTTGCCCACGCCCTGGTCGTTCAGCACGCGCACGTCGTAGATCGTGGCGCCGCCGGCGATGCCGCTCGAATCCGGCGCCTGGTAGTTGCCACTGCCGGCCGCAACGGCGGCGACCGCCGTGCCATGGCCGTAGGCATCGGGCACCGGCACACAAGGCGGGTTCTCCTTCGCGCCCTGCTTGACCTTCCTGCCATCGACAAACAAGCGCGTGTTCGCGCTGTAGTCGTAGCCGGCCGACCAGCCGGCGCCGTAGAACGATTGCCCGAGTGCCACGATGTCGATCGCCAGGCGCACGCGGCCGCTGCCGTCGGGCGCGAGCAGGTTGCGGTGGCGGAAATCGACGCCCGAATCGAGCACCGCGATGCCGACGCCGCGCCCGTCGAGGGCCGATGCGGTGCCCGCGCCGGGCAACGCGTCGCCGGCGGCGCTGCCTGCTTGCAGCAGGCTGGCCTGGCGCTGAGCCGCGCGATTCGGCGCGATGTTGATCACGTCTGAACGTGCAGACAAGGCGCCGAGCGCAGACGCCGGCAACATCGCCGCGACGGCGCGCACCGACAGGTAGTTGTAGAACACCGAGCCGCCGCGCGCGATCACGTCGGCGCGCAGCGACGACAGTGCGGCGTCGGTGCTCGAGGCGACGATGAGCACCTTCACCAGCACCTGGCCGTTCACGCTCTTGGCCCAGGTCACGTCCGCAGGCAGCGTCGCGGGCGACGTGAGCAGTGCTCGCAGGTCGATCGACAACTTGCCGGGGTTGACCGCCGGCGCGTCGGCTGCAATCTTGGCGCTGGTGTCGGCCACCTGCCTGGCGGCCGATGCCGGCGACGGCACACCGAACATCAACAGCAGCGCCGCAACGATGCCGCACAGCGGCTGTCGCAACGAGATCCCGCGTGAGCCGCAGCTCGTCGTCGTCTTCATCATTCGCTCCCTCGCCTTTTTTCATTCGCGCCGCGCCATGACAGGCACGCGACACCGCAATCATCTCAATTTGTTTCCACTTTCAGGCTGGGCTGCGCTGCGCGACGTGACGTTTGCCGCGTGCAGTTTGCGCAACCGCAGGGCCGCCTTTGCGTACTCGGTCACGCCTGGAAAAACTTGAGCGCGGCGTTCGTGAGCAAATGCGCAGACGCGCAGCGTGCCAGACGGCAGCTATCGCGGCGTCAACGTGCGCGCCGGGTCGGGCCGCTGGCCAGCCAGCGCGCGGCGCACGCCGTCGCGCAGCACGCGCACGTCCACCGGCTTGATCCAGTACTCGAACGCGCCCAGGCTCATCGCCTTGATGACGTCCATCGTCAGTTCGTCGCCGGTGAGGATGGTCACGCGCAAGCGGTGCAGCGCGATGTCTTCGCTCAACTGGCGCACCACCTCGAGACCAGAGATGTCAGGCAGGTGCATGTCGAGCAGCACGAAATCCGGATGTTCGCTGCGCACCAGGCGCACGCCGTCGTGGCCGCTGACGGCGCGGATCAACTGCACGCCGGGAAAGCGCGCCAGACCCGCTTCGACCATGACGTAGTTGACATCGACGTCCTCGACATAGAGCACCTTGCCGAAGAGCTCGGCATCGAGAGGATCGGCGTCGGCAGTGTGGGACATCGCAGACGGTGTGAGCAGGGCGAGCCCGATCATAGGCACTTCGGCGGGCGCCGGAGTGGTTGCGCAGCACGTCGGCTTGCTCGAACGGCAGCCGCACCCCATGAGCCCGGCTCGTACCGCCGCACCGGCGGCGGCGCTTCGGGCACCACAGCCGCTCGATGCCCGCGGCCGTGGTGAACAGCGTGCGTGGCGCCAACCCTGTTCGAGATCACGAAGTGAAGCGCACGCTGCTGCGCGAGCTCGGCGCTCAGGTCAGCTGAACCTCGAGCCGCCCTCCGCGATCCACCAGCGTCTTCGTCAGCAGCGCCGTCGCCGCGTAGATCGCGTCGATCGTCGGCGTCGGCGTCGCGGTGATGCGAGCCA
>CADEEN010000500.1 GCA_902826345.1 uncultured Burkholderiales bacterium
ACGCGTGTACGCACCGTGTGCAAGGCGATCACTTTTACGAAGGCCTGGACGGTGCCGCCGTCCGAACCTTGGCACTTTCTTGGTACTGACGCGTGGGGACGCGCAACCGACTCGATGCCTGGTCCGGCAGCTGTCGGTCTCTCACTCGGCCATCCGTCTCGATTCACCGGCACCCGGAGGTCGCCATGTCCCAAACCGATCCGCTCACCATCGATCTCGACGCCCTGCCGCTGCAGCCGCAGCGGTGCATGCACGTGCTGGCGCTGATCCTGCGCCGGCACAACTGGCAGCACGCCGTCAAGGCCAAGAACATCGGCCATCGCACCGCGCAGTCGCGTGGCCGGCTCTGCGTGTGGGTGTTCCGCTTCCTGCACCACAACCCGGTCAAGACTTTCAAGCTCGACCCGCGCTCGTTCAGCGGTCGTCATGCCGACTTCGTGCTGGCGCACTGGTGCGCCGAAGCCAAGGCCGGCCGCCTGGCGCCGGGCACGATCCCGACCTACTACTCGCACCTGAAGACCTTCACCCGCTGGATCGGCAAGCCCAAGCTGCTCAAGCCCATCCGGGCCTACTTCGACGACCCTGCGCTGTACCGGCGCAGCGGCATCACGACGGACGACAAGTCCTGGCGCTCGCTGGGCATCGATGTCGCGTCGGTGATCCGCGATGTCGAGGACTACGACGTGCACGCGGCGGCCAGCCTCTGGTTGATGCTCGCCTTCGGGCTGCGGTTCAAGGAGAGCCTGATGCTGCGTCCGCACGTCGACGTGGCGACGGCGCGCCAGGCCAAGGGCGATTCAGGATCGGATGGGGAGGACGGGAGCGGAGCGGTCCAGTACCTCGACACCCACCGCGGCACGAAGGGCGGGCGGCAGCGCTACGTGCCGATCGACGATGCCTTGTGCCGCCATGCCATCACCTACGCGCGCCACGTCGCCAAAGGCACGCAGGGCAGCGTCGGTGACCCGAACCTGACGCTGGTCCAGGCGCTGCGGCGGTTGCGCTACGTGATGGAGCGCTTCGGCATCACGAAGCGCGATCTGCGCGTGGTCCCGCATGGGCTTCGACACCAGTTCGCGGCCAACCGCTACACCGAGCAGACCGGCGAGCTGTCCCCGGTGGCTGGTGGCCAGCGTGTCACGGCGGACGCCGACAGCGCCGCGCGGCAGCACGTGTCCGCCCTGCTCGGCCATGGCCGGCCGCAGATCACGAACGCCTATTTAGGCCGGTCCGCCGTTACCCGCAGCAAACCGCAAGCTGGCTCGCCGGCCGAACTGCTCGTGCGCTCAGCCACCGAACTCAGCCATCCAGTGATGGCTGACCCCTCCACATCGATCAATGGGTAACTTTGGCGACTGTGTCCTCGTCCTGCTGCTCCGACCCGGTGCCCGCATCCTGGCCGCCGGTCCGCGTGCGGGCCGCATTGGACCGTTCCTGCGAGGTTCGCAGGCAGCGGGGGAGCCAGCCCGTCGCGGCCAGGGCCTGCTCGGCACCCGCCGCGGCGCCGTCCTTCTTCAGCCCGGCCAGCGGCGCGGCGGCATTCGCGCCAGCGGCCTCGGTCACCGCGGCCAGCGTCGTCGCCTTCGACACATGGTTGAAGTACGAGGCGGCACTGGCCTTCCACCAGCGCCGCATGTCGAGACCGAGCGCCTGGGCCAGCGCGTCCGTACTCTGGCGTTCGCGCTCGGTGCCATCGACCCCGGTGACGCTGGCGGCGACGAGGAAGGTCAGCAGTTCGACCACGGTGTCGCGCTCCTGCGCCAGCAGCCAGGGCAGCAGCGCCGCACCGTCGGCCGGCAGTCGCGTGGTCCACTCGATGCGGGTCTGCTCCATCTGCTTCCAGGCTTCGGCCTCGGCCATGTCCGCGGACTCGCGCCGCAGGCCCTCGTGCGTCTCGCTCGCGCTGACCGTGAGCGCATCGTCGCCGCCACGGTAGCGGTGGAAGCCGTCCTTGAGCAGCTTCGCGGCCAGATGAGCTGTCAGCGCGGCCAGGGCCACGTCAGGCCGCAGCAGCAGTTCGGCCTGGATCGCCGCGACGCGGTGCGCGGTCAGGCTGCGCATCAGCTTCTCGGAATGCACCGCGCGTGCGCCGCCCTTGGGCAGACTGACGAGCGCGGTGCTCGTGGTCGGCTCGCCGCTCGTGGCCTGCCTTGCCGCCTGCACGACCGCATCACGGTCCTCCGGCCGGACCAGCCCACGCTTGACCTCGACCGTGCCGCGCGCTCCCACGAACACCACGCAACCTGCCTGCGCCATCAGGTCCGCCGGAAACACCGCCAGCGCGTCGTCGATGGTGTTCAGTTCGGCCTGCAGCCGTTCGTCGTCGGCTTCCAGCGCGGCGTACTCGTTCTCATCGCCGTCGTCGTCCCGGTCGTCGTCTGATAGCGCCTCCATGCGCGTGTGCAGCGCTTCCAGCTCGGCTTCGAGTTGCGCATGGCGCGCTGCCTCGTCGGCGTTCGGCGCGCGGCGTGCGCGACGCACTTCGCCGTGCCGCACATAGTCCTCGTAGACGTACCGAGCCCGCACGTCGACCCACTTCCAGCCTTCGTCGGCGACTTCGCGCGCCGGCTGCTGCAACTTGTCCAGCGCCAGCCGTTCGAGCAGCACGGCATCCCGCAGATAGGCCTTGCCGTCGTCGCTGAACAGGTCGCGCCGCAGCGGGCCGCCCGCAGCTTCGTAGGCGGCCACCGTCACGAAGATCGCCACGCCGTCGCGATCCGACTCGACCTCGCCCCGGGTCAGAAGCCGACGCAGTTGATCCGCACTGCGGTTCCATTCGGGCAACTGCTGCCACAACTGCTCCTGCCGCGCCGGGTCGTCGATCGAGGCCAGCACCATCAGGCAGTCCAGACCGATCCCGCCTTCG
>CADEEN010000501.1 GCA_902826345.1 uncultured Burkholderiales bacterium
GCGTGACTGCCAGCAATCTCGACAAGCTCGTCATGGCAGTGAGCACAGCCGTGAAGGAAAGCGAATGGACCCCACTGCAAGTCGGGGTCGCCTAGCAGCAGGAATGCGGGATCGTGGCGAAACCGCGATCCCCGCGCGTCTGTCAGTCAGGACACCAAGCGCGCGCGGCGGGCGAATCTTTCCTGGGAGTCTGACAACGAAGCGTTGCGGCGGAGGAGGTAAGCCATCACGATCGTTGGTGCGCCGGCCAGCGGCCGCACGGCGATGCCTCGGCGTAGGTAGCTCGCCAGTCTCGCGGCAGGCGCAATGGCGATCCCGTACCCGGCGGCAACCAGCGTCATCGCCACATCGAATGTCTCCACCGTTTGCTCTCGCTCTTGCAGCGCGTTCTCGAACACACGCTGCACGGTCATGCGCCATGGTTCATCGGCCGTGGACTGCGAGCAGATCAAGGGCTGCTTGAGCACTTCACCGCACGGCACTTCACGGTAGGCCAGCAGGTGGGAGCGCTTGGCCACGGCGACCGCCAGCGTGTCATGCCACAGCGGCTCGCATACCCAGCCAGGCCACTGCCGGGCAGCCGCAGACAAGGCGAAGTCGAAGCCGTCGCCCGGCAGCTCCGCGCCTCGACCGGGATCTGTCCATCCGGCCAGGACGGCATGAGTCTCCGGCTCTTCGGCGCGCTGCAGGGCGAGCACGTCGGCGAGCTGGGGAGGCACCCATTCGCCGAGGACGGCCATGCGAATTTCGGCGGTGATGTCACTCGATTCCACGTCCAGCTCCCCCAGGCGGTGAACTCGTGGCAACTGATCTCGAAGCCGTTGGATGAGTTAAGTTTAACGTGGTTTAAATCGTGACCGTGTTCGACGCTCTTGGCAATGCCAAAGCGTTCGATCCAAAGGGGCCGCCCCACCGGCACCACTACCTACGAAGCGGAACCAGCCATCGCGTTTGGGGCTGCCGTGCGGGAAGAAAGAACCAACCAGGGCATCGCTCAGGAAACGCTGGCCCACATGGCCGGCATCGAACGGTCGCACATGGGCAAGATCGAGCGCGGCGAGCATGTCCCCACGCTCCCTCTCATCCTCAAGATTGCCCGTGCGCTGAAATGCAGTTCCGCCCACTTGATGACTCTGACCGAAGCCAAGCTGGCAGAGTCGGCCCCATCCGCGGATTGAAGCCGGCCCGCACAGCGGTCGCATGCCTACGCCTGATCGTCGTCCTTGCCCCCAAGGGCTGAATCTTCGCGCTTTGCGGCCTCGTTGACGAGCCGCAGGTATGGGTTGTCTGGCGGCGTCTCCTGGAACAGCGCATCCGGGCTGGCGAGCAGGTAGCCGTGCAGCCGGCGCGACTTGCGCGGCCCCGTGACTTCGCAGGTCCAGATGTTCAGCCCGCTCGGCTGCTTGCGGTGCTGTCCCAGCTTCTCGAAGCGTTTCTGCACCCACTGCCACCCCTCCAGCTTCTCCTGCTTGGCCAGCGCGGCGACTTGAAGGTACTCCTGCGCGTAGCGCTGGAACACGCCGGGGCTGACGAGATAGGTCGTACCGGCGACGGTATGCACCAGGGCCTTGGCGTCGTTGATGATGAGCTTGCGCGTCTGGACGCTCTGACGCAGCCAGGCCATGAAGTGCGCCCCGGAGGGCTCCGCGCGATCCTGGGAAGGCGCGAGGCTCATCTGCGGCGGGGGCACGGTCGAAGGGGCCGGCTCGGGCTCGGCAACAGGGGAACTCGGGATCTCCGGTGCCGTGGGTGGAGCGGCGTCGCCCAGCAGGTCGAGCAGCGCGGCCACGCCGGTGTCCATGGCTGCGGATGCGATCGGCGCCGTGCTCGCGGATGCAGCCTCGATGCCTTCCGCGCGCGGCCCATCGGCCACCGCCGGCGGCGTCGGCTCCGCCTGTTCCTCTTCGACCTGCACACGGCCTGCGAACGGCGCCGGCCGGTCGGCGGCATCCCAGATCATCGCCGGCGAGAGTTTCAGGAAGGTGAAGGCGTGCGACCAGCCGGCGTCGCTGGTGACGGTAGCCTTCCAGATCGCCTTGCCATCCGGCGTCGGTTGCACGATGCCGTGATCCTGCAGCACGTTGAACACGGCCGTATTGCTCGCCGGGATGCCGTCGATGCCCTGCGACAGCAGATGTGCGCGCAGCTTGTCGGAGACGGTCTTGCTCACCAGCCACAAGGCGTCCTGGGTCAGCCAACCGTCCGCCGGGCCGGCCTGGTTCAGCTTGAACGCTTCCTTGAGCAGGTAGCGCAAGCCGTCGAGCAATTTGCGTTGCAGCGCATGCTTGGGCGCCACCAGCGCCTTGCTGGGATCGCCGCCGAGTTCCTGGGCGACCGATGCCTGGTCGGCCTGCACGACCAGCTCGCCGAGCGTGCCGGCGTGCTCGTACTGGCCGGCCAGCACGTACAGCAGCGCGGCCCAGAGGTCGGGATAGCCGCTGAGCCAGTCGAAGATGTCCCGATCGAGAAGGCGCGCGTAGAGCAGCCCGGTGGCGGCGCTGTGCAGGCGGTACTCGCGCTCCTTTCGGTAACGGAAGCGGTAGGGCTTTCGCAGCGGGCCGTGCCAGGGATGCCAGACGCTGCCGTCGGCATGTTCGACGTGCAGATCGACCGCAATCTTGCCGATGTCGTGCAGCAGGGCCGCGTAGGCCGTGCCTGCGGTCCAGGCTTCGGCCTGCGCCGCCTGTGCCTCTGGCGTGACGCCCGCAGGCAGCAGGTAAGACTGCCGCAATTTCAGCGCGTAGGCGACGATCTCCAGGCCGTGGTCCAGCATGCCGCCCGGGTAAGCATGATGATGGCTC
>CADEEN010000502.1 GCA_902826345.1 uncultured Burkholderiales bacterium
TGCCCTTCACCTCGTTCCAGGCGTCCCACTTGGCGCGGCCGACCATGTCGGTGAAGCCGGGGCGCTTGCCTTCGACGTCGCCGCCGGTGGCTTGTTTGTACAGCGCGTAGATCTTCAGCAGCGTGGCGTTGTCGGGCTTCTCCGGCAGGTTCTTGCTGTCGGCAACGGCTTTGTCGAAGGCGGCTTTGCTGGTGGCCATGAGGGGTCTCCTGTGGTGCGGCTGACGGTCGAGGAATGTTAGCGCTCAGACTCTCAGTCTTCGAGTTCTTCCTTGGCCATCTCCACGTCGAGCCGCTCCATCGCATCGGCCGGCGTGCATGCCGCCGCGTCGGCATAAAGCTTCTCGGCCTCCTTCATCTTCTTCTCGCCGTCGAGCATGACCAGGCCATTGGCGTACTCGACCATCGCGATGGCGCTCGTCGGGTTGAGCTTCAGCGCCTGCTGGAACATCTTCAGGCCGGTGCCCTTGTCGGCGCCTTGCGTGCGGCCGAGCAGGCCGCCGACCTTGTCGATCACCTCGGCGTGGAAGCTGCCCAGGCCGATGTGCGCGTCGGCATGTTTGGGCGCGAGCTTGATCGTGGTTTCGAACGCGCCCTTGACCTTGCTGCCCAGCCCCTGAGTCAGCGCCTTGGCCACGCTGATGCCCTGGCTGTAGCGGCCGAGCGCATAAGCCTGCCAATAGAACGCGTTGGCGTTCTTCGGCTCCTCGGCCTGCAACGCTTCGGCGCGCGCGGCCACTTCCTGGAACATGGCCAGCTTGGTCTTCTCGCTTTTCTCGACGTAGTTGGCGTAGATGGCCTGCGCCTTGTTGGCTACGGTGATGCCGGCGCCGCCGGCCTTCAGTCCGGCGTCGAAGGCCTTCTGGAATTCGCCACGATGGAACAGCACCCAGGCTTCGAGCACCTTGGCTTCCTTCGGCAACGGCTCGGCGTCGCCGGCGTGCAAGCGCGCCCACTGCTTCTTCACCGCAGCGGCGTCGAGGTCGAACAGGTCGTACGGGTAAGCGGTCCACTTGGCCATGTCGAAGTCTCCTCTTGTGATGTGATCAATGGCGGTACGGCGCGACGAGCGAGTGCAGGTGGTCGCGCGACTGGGGCTCGATGTAGGGCATCAGCAAACTCAGCACGTGGTACGCGCCGCGAGCCAGCGCCGGGCCGGCGGTTTCGGGCTCCAGCGCACGGCGCGGGTCGCGCACGTATTCGAACGACAGCCAGTACGTCAGCACGACGAGCATCGCTGTGGCCACCGGCTCGGCCTCTCGGGCGTCGATGCGCACCGCGTTGCCGCGCGCGAGGCCGCCGAGCACGGACTGCACTGCGCGGCCCTTGGCTTTCAAGATCTGCTGGAACTGCGTTTCGAGCTTGCGGTTCTTCGACAGCAGGTCATTCAGATCGCGGTAGAGGAAGCGGTAGGCCCAGATCGTCTCGAACAGCATGTGATAGAACAACCACGCGTCCTCGACGTTGCGCACGTTGTCGGCGGCGAGCAGGATTTCGGCGAGCGCTTTTTCGTAGCGCGCGAACAGGCCGTTGATCAGCTCGTCCTTGGCCGGGTAGTGGTAGTACAGGTTGCCCGGGCTGATCTTCAACTCGGCCGAGATCACCGTCGTGCTGACGTTGGGCTCGCCGAAGCGGTTGAACAACTCGAGCGTCACGTCGAGGATGCGCTCGGCCGTGCGGCGGGGTTTTTTCGGCGGGGCAGCGGTCATGTCGGCCGGCAGTTTGCATCAGGAATGCCGGCCGGTCGAGCCGATGCGCTCAGGGTTTGCCGCGTGCAGCGACGACAGAGGCGGCGCGCTGCCGTGCGCGTTGGCTTCGGCGGCGAGCTCGGGACGATGGCACTCATCGCGCGGATGGTAAGAGGCCTACCTACAATCCCGCGCATGCCCGCCGTCGTTTTCGATCAGGTCGCCAAGACCTATGCAGCGGCGCGCGGCGAGGTGCGCGCGCTCGAAGGTGTGTCGTTCGCCATCGAAGCGGGCGAGTTCTTCGGCCTGCTCGGCCCCAACGGCGCCGGCAAGACGACGCTGATCTCGATCCTCGCCGGCCTGGCGCGCGCGACGCGCGGCAGCGTCACCGTGATGGGCCACGACGTCGTGCGCGACTACGCCGCGGCGCGCAAGTCGCTCGGCATCGTGCCGCAGGAGCTGGTGTTCGATCCGTTCTTCTCGGTGCGCGAGTGCCTGCGCATCCAGAGCGGCTATTTCGGCATCCGCCGCAACGACGCCTGGATCGATGAGTTGCTCTCGGGTTTGGGCCTGGCCGACAAGGCCGACGTCAACACGCGCCAACTCTCCGGCGGCATGAAGCGGCGCGTGCTGGTGGCGCAGGCGCTGGTGCACAAGCCGCCGGTGATCGTGCTCGACGAGCCGACGGCGGGGGTCGATGTCGAGCTGCGGCAGACGCTGTGGAGCTTTGTCGCCAACCTCAACAAGCGCGGCCACACCGTGTTGTTGACGACGCATTACCTCGAAGAAGCCGAAGCGCTGTGCAGCCGCATCGCGATGTTGAAACAGGGCCGCGTGGTGGCGCTGGATCGCACCGCCAACCTGCTCGCCGGCACCGCGAGCACGATGCTGCGCTTCAAGACCGACGATGCGCTGCCGCCCGACGTGGCGGCGCATGCGCGCGTCACCGGACGCATCGCGCAGGTCACGGCGCACGACGCGGCCGAAGTCGAGACCCTGCTCGGCCGCTTGCGTCAGGGCGGCGTGAAGATCGAAGACCTGGAAATCGGCCGCGCCGATCTCGAAGACGTGTTCCTCGAAATCATGCAAAGGGAACACG
>CADEEN010000503.1 GCA_902826345.1 uncultured Burkholderiales bacterium
GCAGCAGGTGCTGGGTGACGTTGGTGCCGGTCGCCGCCGCCTGGCCGTAGAGCAAGTGGCTGATCGAGGTGATCGTCGGCGGCACGGGCTCCGGGTCGCGGTTGGCGCTCTCGGGGTGGAAGATCACCGTGCCGACGATGCTCATGATCAGCTCGCGTTCCGCATCGTCCAAGGCCGTTCCCGTGCGCTGCAGTGCCGTCCAGGTCAGGTTGCCGACGAAGGGCGCCTTGTTGCGGACATTGGCATCGGCGGAGCTGCGCGCCGAAGCGAGGATGCCCGGCCGGTCGCTGGCGCATCGGCGCCGGGCCGCGTCGCGGTCGCTTTCCAGCCCCATCTCGATGGCCAGGTCGGCGCAGGCCTCCTGCGAGCTGTAGCCCGTGGCCTCGGCCGCCGTGCTGACGATGGCCTTGGCGGTTTCGCAGGAGTTGATGCGCGCGTTGTTGATCCAGGTCTCCAGGCCCTTCGCCCACTTGGTCAGGCCGCCCAGCAGCGGCGAGACCGACTCCAGCGCGAGCTGGAAGGCGATGCCGGGCAGCGCGGCCGTGATGTTGCGCAGCATGTTCTTGAACTCCTCGGCCGAGATGTGCGAGAACGAGCCGCCGAAGACGTCGATGCCGCCGCAGCCGGCCTTGGCGCTGGGGAACTGGATCGCGGCGAGCTGGTAGACCTTGTTCGGCGAGCGCATGAACAGGCTGCCGCCGGTGTAGGTGTTGAAGGTCTGCCCGCGAAACGCACCGGGGGTGGTGTAGTTCCCGATCGTGCCGAGGTTGTTGAACATCGTGTTCACCTCGGCGTTGAGGTCACCGGCCCGTGCCGCCCCGGCGTGCAACGCGGTGGCCAGGGCGATGAGGGCGGCGCAGAGGCGCCGGGACGGTCGGTTGGGCATGACGATCCTCCTGGGAACGGGATCAGGGCATTCCGAGCTGTCGCACGGCGCTGGGCACCATGGCCTCGAAGGCGGGTGTCGCGGCAGCCGAGATGCGTTCGAGCAGCTGCGACTCGGACAGCACGCCGAAGCCGATGGGCACGATGCGGCCAGTGAAGGGTTGGGCCAGATAGACCGCAGGCACCTGGGTCACTCGCAGAGCCGCCGCGGTGCCGTTGTCGCGGCGCGCGGACACGAAGCCTGATAGAGCGCCGCCGTCGAGGCTGACAGCTTCGACGCGGATGCGATGGCGCCCCTGAAACGCCTCCAATATCGGCGCGAAGGCGTGGCAGTACGGACAGTCGCCGCGGAAAAAGAACAGCAGCACGTGGTCGCGCCCCAGTTCGGCGATCGAGCGCGAGCGGTCGCCCAGTTGCTGTGCTTCGAAGACTTCCAGCGCCTTGGCGTTGACCGGGCGACCTTGCAACGAGGGATCGAGCTCGGGCGTGGTCCAGGCGACGCGCTGCGCCACGTCAGCGAACGTCGAGGCCTGGACGACGACCTTGGACTCCAGCTCCATGTAGCGCCGCACGTTGGCCTCGGTGGGCCGCATGACGGCGATGCCGCGCAGATCCTCGACCCGCTTGCGCAGGCGTTCGAGTTCCACGAGTTCAGGCGGCCGATGATCCCTGCGTGAGTCACGGGCCGCAGCAGGCGTACTCGTGGGCTTGGGCGGTACAGGCCGAGGTGGTTCGGCTTCAGGCACCGGGTCCTCGTAGAAGTGCCACCCGCGCCAGGTGTCGCCCCAGAAGCGGGGTGACTCGGTCTCGGCCCCGCTCGCTGCAGGTGACGCACACGTGCCGGCAAGCACCAGCAACATCAGGCGCTGGATGCCTCGCATCACGCACCTCAGGACAGCGAACGGGGCGGCAGCCCGTCGCGGCAGTAGTTGATGCCGAAGTCGATGGTCCGTCGGCGCGGACCAGGCTCTCCGGGAAGCTGCACACCGTCCTGCCAGAAACTGACCTTCAGGCGCCGACAGCCTGGCTGCGCATAGCGGCGTTCCGTACTCACGTCGATGTAGACCGGCGATGTGGCCTTGAAACGCTCGGTGACTGCATCCGCCATCGGTCCCGTCAGCAGGCCGTGTGCACGCCCATCCGGGGCGTCAATGGCCGCCAGCAGCAGGGGGCGTGCGTCGCGTACCGCAAGGCGTTCCTGGGCCGTGGTCACGGACGAGAACAGGACCATCACAAGCCCAAGTGGCAAGGCACAAAGGGAATCTCGTCGGTTCATTGGCACCGCCCCTGGTCGTAGTAGCAGGTCGGGACGCGGCTGGCGCTTTGGCCTTGCAGCGAGGCCAAGTTGGGTATCGTCGGTACCAGCGAGGCGTAGAACTCGCTCAGGTCCATGGCCGCGAAGTCGAGTGACTGCAGCTGGGCGACCGTGAAGCCCGAGCAGTCCGGGTTCTGTGCACTGCCCCAGCTCTTGCCGACCTGAGCGCGCCCCTGCTCGTTGACGATGCGGGCCAGCATGCTGTTGAAGCAGCACTTGCGCGTGGTGTGCGTGATGCACGAGACGCAGGATCCGAGGACGCGGATGCACGAGGAGCAGTACGTGCCGACGGCGTGGCACAGGCCGGCGCCTTCCTTCATCGCGAGCTTGCCTTCCTGCTCGTCGCAGGACAGCGCTGACATCACGATGTGGATGATCACCGCGATGACCAGCGACCAGGGATCGAAAGCCACGACCAGACTCTGGCCCGAATACACGGCGACCGATCCCGCGGGCAGTGCCGCGCCGTTGACGGCGACGGTGACGCCATAGGTCGTGAAGGTGCCGCTGAAACCTCCGCCCATCAGTGTTGGCGCCGACCGAAAACTGAGCCACTTTTGAGGGTTGTGCCGACCCAAAACT
>CADEEN010000504.1 GCA_902826345.1 uncultured Burkholderiales bacterium
ATCGAGCGAATGGTGCTCTTTCGCGCCACGACGATCAAACGATCTTTTGGAACGTCTCGCATTCCTCCAGCGCATGCAAAACAAGCCCGCCGATCGCCTGCCGCCGCTCGATCTGCTGGCCTCTTTCGAGGCCGCGGCGCGTCACCTGTCGTTCACCAAGGCGGCCGACGAGCGCTTCGTCACCCAGTCGGCGATCAGCCGCCAGATGCGCGCGCTCGAAGACGAGCTCGGCACGGCGCTGTTCCGCCGCCAGCACCGCGCGCTGGCGTTGACGGCCGAGGGCGCGCGCCTGTTCGCCGTCTGCACGGCGGTGCTGTCGCAACTGCGCGGCGTGGTGCGCGAGTTGCGCGCGCCGTCGCAGCGCGAGGTGCTGGCGCTGACGACGACGCCCGGCCTGGCCTCGTTCTGGCTGATCCCGCGGCTGCCCGGCTTCACGCGCGCGCACCCGGGCATCGACGTGCGGCTGGATGCCACGTTCGAGATGCGCGAGCTGTCGCGCGAAGGCTTCGACATCGCGATCCGCTACGCACGGCCCGAGAAGGTGGCCGGCCAGGCGCTGTTCGGCGAGAAGGTGCTGCCGGTGTGCAGCCCGAAGCTGCTGCGCCAGCTGCCGCTGGCCAAGCCGCAGGACCTGGCCGCGCACACGCTGCTGCAGATGGAGCTCAGCGTCAACGGCGGCATGGCGGTTGAATGGGAGCCGTGGTTGCAAGCGATGGGCCTCGCGAACCTGGAGCCCACGTCGCGGCTGTCGATGTCGGGTTACAACGAAGTCGTAGCCGCCGCGGTGGCCGGGCAGGGCGTGGCCCTCGGTCGGCGGCCGCTGGTCGACGAGTTGCTGCGCGAGGGCCGCCTCGTCGCGCCGTTGCCGAAGACGATGGCCACGCCGCGCAGCTACATCCTCGTCGTCGATCCGGCGGCGCGCGCGCGGCCCGCGGTGCGCGCGCTCGAAGCCTGGTTGCTGGCGCAGGCGGCCGAGGAGCGGGCGGCGATCAAGGCCTTGCGCGCCACCACTACACTGCGGCCCCCGCCTCGCAAGGCCGTCCGCCGCCGAACCGATGAGTGAACGCAAACCCGTGACGCTGCACCGCCTGCGTGAGATGCACGCCGGCGGCGAGAAGATCGCCATGCTGACCTGCTACGACGCGGCGTTCGCGCACCTGCTCGACGCTGCCGGCGTGGACATCCTGCTCGTCGGCGATTCGCTCGGCATGGTGCTGCAAGGCCAGGCCAGCACCGCGCCGGTGACGCTCGATGAGATGGTCTATCACACGCGCTGCGTGGCCCGCGGCAACCGCAGCGCCTGGCTGCTCGGCGACCTGCCGTTCGGCAGCTACCACGAGAGCGCGGCGCAGGCGTTTGCGAGCGCGAGCGCGCTGATGCAGGCCGGCGCGCAGATGGTCAAGCTCGAATGCGGCGCGTGGACGGCGCCGACGGTGCGCTTTCTCGTCGAGCGCGGCATCCCCGTCTGCGCGCACCTCGGTTTCACGCCGCAGACCGTCAGCGCGCTCGGCGGCTACCGCGTGCAGGGCCGCGACGAGGCCGGCGCGCAGCGCTTGCGCGACGAGGCGCGGGCCATGGTCGAAGCCGGCGCGCAGATGCTGCTGTTCGAGATGGTGCCGGCGGCGCTGGCGCGCGAGATCACGCTGGCGTGGGCCGTGCCGGTGATCGGCATCGGCGCCGGCGTCGGCACGAGCGGCCAGGTGCTGGTGCTGCACGACATGCTCGACATCACACCCGGCAAGCGGCCACGCTTCGTGCGCAACTTCATGCAGGGCGCGGCTTCGGCGCAGGAGGCCGTGCGGCGCTATGTCGGCGAGGTCAAGGCCGGCACGTTTCCGGATGACGCCGTGCACAGCTACTGACATGGACATCATCCACGACATCGCCCCGCTGCGCGCCGCGCTCGCGAGTGCAGCACGGCCGGTGCTCGTGCCGACGATGGGCAACCTGCACGAAGGCCATCTGGCGCTGGTGCGACAAGCCAGAACCATCGCGCCGCAGGGCGCGCCGGTGGCGGCCACGATTTTCGTCAACCGCTTGCAGTTCCTGCCACACGAAGATTTCGACCGCTACCCGCGCACGCTCGAGTCCGACTGCGCGATGCTGAAGGCGGCGGGCTGCGACATCGTCTTCGCCCCCGACGAGACGACGCTGTACCCCGAGCCGCAGACCTTCAAGCTGACGCCGCCGGCAGAGCTCGGCGACATCCTCGAAGGCCACTTCCGCCCGGGTTTTTTCACGGGGGTCTGCACCGTCGTCACCAAGCTGTTCAACCTCGTACAGCCGAGCGCGGCGGTGTTCGGCAAGAAGGACTACCAGCAGTTGATGGTCATCCGCCGCATGGTCGCGCAGATGGCGCTGCCGATCGACATCGTCGCCGGCGAGACGGTGCGCAGCGCCGAGGGCCTGGCGCTGTCGTCGCGCAACAGCTACCTGAGCGACGAGCAGAAGGTCGAAGCGCTGCGCTTGTCGCGCACGCTGCGCGCGCTCGGTGACGCGTGGCGCGGCGGGCGGCGCGATGTGGCGGCGATGGAGGCCGAAGCGATGAGCACGCTCACAGCTCGCGGCTGGACGCCGGACTACGTGACGCTGCGCTCGCAGCGCGCGCTCGCAGCGCCGGGCGACGGCGAATCGCTGGTGGCCCTCGGTGCAGCGCGCCTGGGCCACACGCGATTGATCGACAACGTCGAACTCGAGTGACGTCGGTGCTGTGAAGAGCGCAAAGCCGTGGGCGGGTGCGCGGCGGCGCGCCACTGCGGCG
>CADEEN010000505.1 GCA_902826345.1 uncultured Burkholderiales bacterium
GTGAAGACCGGCGCAGCGCGGTGGCGCGCTTGCAGCCGGTGATGTCGCCGGCCGAGTTGCAGCTCGCGCAGCAGGCGGTGCTGGCCGTGCACGCCGGCGAGCCGCTGCTCGACTACCTGCAACTGCTGATCGCCGCCACGCGCAGCGGCCAGTGGTTCACCGAAGGCCTGTCGCCGCGCGCCGGCATCGCCGTGTTGCGCGCGGCCAAGGCACATGCGCTGATGGATCGCCGCGACTACGTGGCGCCCGACGACGTGCAGGCGGTGCTGGTGCAGACGATCGCGCATCGCTTGAACCCGTTGCCCGGCGCCGGCCGCGGTGCGGCCGAGCAGGTGATGGCGATGGTCAAGACGATCGCCGTGCACTGAACCGGCAAAGCGCATGGCCGGCCTGCGACAGCGCATTCGCGAATGGTTCGAGTCGCGCCTGGCGCGCACCGACACCTGGCTGCTGACGCAGCGCAACATCTACATCCTGCCGACGCGCGCCGGGCTGGCGTTTGCCGCGGTGCTCGTCGTCATGCTGCTGGCCTCGATCAACTACCAGTTGGGCCTCGGCTATGTGTTGACCTTCCTGCTCGCCGGCGCCGGCTTCGTCTCGATGCACATGACGCACAACACGCTGCGCGGCATGACCTTGCACTTGAAGACGCCGGCTTCGGGCTTCGCCGGCGAGCCGATGCCGCTGGAGATCGTGCTCGCCAGCCCGAGCCGCACGCAGCACGGCGTCGGCCTGGGCTTCGCCGACTCACCGCAGCGCGGCCACGAGGTCTTCGTCGACGTGCCCGGCGGCGGACAGACCTCCGCGCACCTGGCCTTCGTGCCGCCGCAACGCGGCCTGCACACGCTGCCGACGCTGCATGTCGAGACGCGCTACCCGCTCGGCTTGTTCCGCGCCTGGACGGTGTGGAAGCCGGCGGCGCGCGCGCTGGCCTGGCCGCGGCCCGAGACGCCGCTGGCACCCTGGCCGGCCTCGCCCAGCGCGGCCGGGCAATCGGCGCCGCATCAGCGCAGCGACAGCGGCGAGTTCGACGGCGTGCGCAGCTACCGGCGTGGTGATGCGCTGAAGCGCATCGTCTGGAAAAAGAGCGCGAAGACCGGCACCGGCGGCGAGCTCGTCAGCCGCGACCACGTCGCCGCCGTGCAGCAGGAGTTGTGGTTCGACTGGCAGCAGGCGCAGTTGTCGGGCACGGAGCCGCGGCTGTCGCGCCTCGCGGCGTGGGTGGTGGCGGCCGACAACGCCGGGCTGTCGCACGGCCTGCGCCTGCCCGGCGTCGAGATCGCGCCCGGCAGCGGTACGGCGCACCGGCGCGCCAGCCTCGATGCGCTGGCGGTGATGAAATGACCACCCCCGAATCGGCCTTCGGCCGCCTCCCCCTCGAGGGGGCATCGCCAGCAGCCCGGCAGAGCCAGTTCCGCGGCGGTCGCTTGGCAAGGCAATGCGTTTTGCAGTGAGTACCTTCGCAACTCTGCGCTGGCCCGGCTGGTCGCACCTGCCGCGCGACGGGCGCGACGTGCTCTTCCTGCTCGGCGTGATCGCCTGGACGGTGGCGCCGCACTTCGCGCACCTGCCGCTGTGGTGCCTGGCGTTGACCGCCTTCGTCATCGCCTGGCGCGCGCTGGTGGCGGTGACGCAGTCGCCGCTGCCCGGCCGCCTGGTCCTCTTCGCCGTGCTGGCGCTGGCCATCGGCCTGACGCTGTGGAGCCACCGCACGGTTCTCGGCAAGGACGCCGGCGTGACGCTGCTCGTCGTGCTGATGGTGCTGAAGACGCTCGAGCTGCGCGCGCGCCGCGATGCGCTGGTGGTGTTCTTCCTCGGCTTCTTCATCGTCCTGACCAACTTCCTCTACACGCAGTCGATGGCGGTCGCCGCGGCGATGGTGGTTTCGGTGTGGGGCCTGCTGACCGCGCTCGTGCTGGCACACATGCCGGTCGGCCGGCCGCCGATCGCACGCGCCGGGCGCGTGGCGGCGCAGGCGGCGCTGTTCGGCGCGCCGATCATGCTGGTGCTGTTCATGCTCTTTCCGCGCATGGCGCCGCTGTGGGCGGTGCCGCAGGAGTCGCTGTTCAAGACCGGCTTGTCGGGTGCGCTGCGCATGGGCGGCGTGGCCGAGCTCGCGGTCGACGATTCGATTGTGCTGCGCGCGCGCTTCAACGGCCCGGTGCCGCCGGCCGACACGCTGTACTGGCGCGGACCCGTGCTGTCGCGTTTCGACGGCGCCGAGTGGACGCGCGGCGAGTCCTTTGCGCGCGGCCTGGCACGTCCCCCGCGCCTGGAGGTGCGAGGCGCGCCGCTGACCTACGACATGACTCTGGAGCCGAGCCGCCTGCCGATGCTGCCGCTGCTCGAAGCCACGGCCGAGCCGCCCACGATCGGCAACCTGCGCACGCGCCAGCGCAGCGATCTGCAGTGGGTCACCGAGCGCCCGGGCACCGAGCGCCTGCGTTTCAGCGCCAAGGCCTGGCTCGCGCATTCGCACGGCCCGCTGCAGGCCGACATCGCGCTGCGCGACGACACCGATCTGCCCTCCGGCTTCAACCCGCGCACGCTGGCCTGGGCGGTGGACTTGCAACGCCGGCCCGAGCTGGCCGAAGCAACGCCCGAGCGCCTTGCGCGCGCGGTCCTTCAGCACATCAACAGCGGCTTCACCTACACGCTGACGCCGGGCGAGTACGGCGACGAACAAGGCCGCCATGCCATCGATGAGTTCTGGCTCGACCGTCGTCAAGGCTTCTG
>CADEEN010000506.1 GCA_902826345.1 uncultured Burkholderiales bacterium
CCGGCTTGCTGCGCTTCGCGAGCAGCCTCGTCACGGATCAGGATTGGCGCGGCGTAGTGCGCCGAGGCCAGGCTGCTGGCTTGCGTGGCGTCGATGCCCTGGGCAAGGAGGTGGCTTTGCAGCTGGGTCTGCTGCTGCTCCAGACTGGCCAGACTATCCACCACGCCGGGCATCAGGTTGCTGTCGTCGTCGAAGGCGGGGGGTACGGTGGCGGGCGTGGGCGCTGTGGCCGTTGGCGCAGGCGCCAACCCGTTCAACCCATCGCCCACCAGCTCCGACAAGAAGCTCTGCGCAAACGCGTAGTTCGCATCGCCCGGGTTGGCCAGCGCGCGCACCGCGCTCGTGGTGGCTTGCGTCAGCAGCCTGAAGGCGCTTTGCTGCACGGGGCCGAGGCCCTGCAGTTGCGCAAACTGGCCCTGCAGCGCCTGGCCGATCTCGTTGGCCAGGCCGCCGGCCATCGCGTTGGTGAAGCCGTCGCGGAACCTGCCGCCGAGCACCTCCTGTAGAGCGCCTTGCACCGTGGCCGCGCCGGTCAGGCCGAGCATGCGTTGGGCAAATTGCGCGCCCCGCAGCTGCTGCGCGGACACGCCCAGCGTGTCGAGCAGACCCCCGGTGACCGCACCGCTGAGCGTCGTCCTGAGCAGTTGCCGGAAATTGATCGAGCCGGTAGCGGCGAATTGCGTGGCCGCACTGCTCACTGCGGCCACCGAGGCTGCGCCCGCCGCGGCGCCCACCAACGTGCTGCCGGTGCCCTGCGTCACCGAGGCGGCAATGCTCGAGCCGGTGCCCACGGTGGCCCAGGTGATCACCGCGCCGAAGAAAACCGGAAACACCTGATCTGCGAGTCGGCTCAGCCCATCTTGATGAACGTAGATGTTCTCGCTCGATGTCACCCAGCCGAAGGCCGGATCGAAGCCGACGGCATCCGTGCGGTACAGCCGGGGCGGGGCCACAGCGTCGAGCGATCCGGTCTCCGGGCCGCTGGCCAGAGCGGTCGGCCGCCAACCGACGCCCCGGCCGACGTCCTCGTGCGAGTGCGGGTCTGTCGTTGTCGTCTCGATGATGTTGCCGGGCGTCAGCTCCAACCGCTCGGCCCCAGCGCCATACAGCATGGCGAACGCGCGTTGCGAAACGCTCGCGCCTTGCGAGTACTCGGCCGTGAAGGTGGAGAGGTTGAATGGATTGAGCCCGCCGCTGGCGAAGAACGTGAACGGATCGAAGCCCAGCTGCCCCTCTGCGAAATGCGCGGGCGGCTGCATTTGCGAGACCGCGTACAGGCCGCCCACAGGCAGACGGATGTCTTCAACCGCTTGCACGTACGCGGCGCGCACGCCGGCCGTGGCACGGCTGTACTGGTCCAGCCGCTGCGCCAGGTTGACGCCATAGCGCGCCACCAACCCACGCGCCACGTCGCCATTGCCGAGATCGCGCACCGCGGGCGCGTGGGCCGCGATCATCTCCTGCACCAGCGGGTCGGCCAGCATCAGGTTCAGACCCGCCACCTCGATGCGCGGCGCCGTGGGCAGCGGCGCAGCGCGCATGACGCCACCGCCGCCGTCGGCCGTGGCGCCACCGGCCATCACCACGTCGTACGGGTTGTGCGGCCCGCTGGCGGCGACCACGGCCGTGTCGGCGGCCGGGGTGGCGGGCGGTGGCGTTGTGGGCGCAGCAACAGCGAAATTGCCGAGGTCGGGCAAGAAGTTCCAAGAGCCTCGCAGCGCGGGGTCGACGTTGCCCTTCAATGGCAGTGGCGTCGGCAGCGCAGCGTCGGACGTGGCAGGCGGCGTCGTGGGGGAGGGTGTGGTGCGCGGGCTCGGCAGCGGCGGTGCCGTGTCATCGATGAAGCGGCGCGGGCCGCGGCCTCGCCAGACGCGCTCGCCAGACTCCTCGCGCTCTACAGCAGCGGCGTGGCGTGGCCCGCCCTCGGCATCGTCGGCATCAAGACCACGGCGTGCCCGCTGTGCGTTCGGGTCACGTGGCGAAGGCGGCAGCAGGCGCGAGAGCGCGGCCGGATCGGCCGGGCGCGCGGCTTGCGGTGCGGCCGGCTCGTCGCTGCCGGCATCAGCGTCGCGATCGGTGTTGCGCTCGAGATCGGGCTCCAGCCGCTGCGGCCGACGCGCCGCACTGTCGTTGCCCAGATGAACCGCCATGACCCCGCTCCTCAGTGCGCCTGGACACGCCGGGCACGGTAAGCATCACGCCAGAAGCGCGCTATCTGGGTCGCGCCCGAGCTGGGGTGCACCCCAGGGCTGCTGCGGCAACGCGTTCAGGCAGCGGTCGTCGTCGGCGGTTCGGCCACCGCCTCGCGTTGATCGATCACCTCGATCGCTGCCGGCGTCACGCCCAGCAGGTAGTCGCGGCCGTGCCAGCGCAGCGTGACCACGCGCTCGCGCGGACCGAGCGCCACCGAGCCGATGACCTTCGCCGCCGACGCACCGGCCGGCAGGCGGCCGATCTGCAAGCGCTTGAGCGCAGCCAGGCACAACCACGCCAGGCCGAGCACGAGCACCAGCGCCAGCGCCATGCCGGCGGCTTGCGCGATGAACGAGGCGCCGCTTTCCATCACACCGCCTCCACCGGCTCGGGCTGGTCGGGGTAGCGCGTCAGGTCTTCACCCGGAGGGCGCCGGCGTCGTGTGGGCGGCGGCGTGCCGACGCGTGCCGCTGCCCGCTCCTGCTCGGCGAGTTCGTCGCGCACCTCGCGCGCCCACAGCCCCACTCCGCCGGT
>CADEEN010000507.1 GCA_902826345.1 uncultured Burkholderiales bacterium
CGCCACCTCCAGCACGCGGCGGATGTTGCCGAGGCCGAACGTATCGTGCGAATAGATGAGGACTCTTTTCACCGGGGCCTGCCTTTTGCGAGAGTGAAAGCCTGACCCTCCTCTTTGCAATCGACATGCCACTGTCACAGTTCATCCAAGTCATTGATTCACTTGGGTAAAAACAAGAAGACGCAAGTGGGGGTTGGGGCTTGATGGGGCAGATAGCCCAGAACTAATTGGGCTTTTTCTCCCAAATCATGCAGAGATGCCGCAGAATCCACCCATGCAGGACGCTCATTTGTCATGAACTCGACCCGCTCTTTCGATTCCCCGCCGGTGCTCGCAGCGCCGCGCCGCTTCAACCTCAGCCGCTGGTTCGCGATCACCGCGCTGGCGTCGATCGCCGCGCTGGCCACCGTGATCGGCCTGCTGCTGAACAACTTCCTCACCGAGCGCATGCTGGCCCAGGAGGCGTCGCTGACGCAGGAGTTCGTCAACAGCCTGTTGATGATCGAGACGCCGCTGGTGCGCTTCACCGCCGACCCGTCGTCACGGCGCGAAGGCCAGGCGCCGGAATCGTTCGAGCACCTGACGCGCATCCCCGACGTGCTGCGCACCAACCTCTACGACCGCGAGCAGAAGCTGATCTGGTCGAGCGACCCTTCGCTGATCGGCCGCCGCTTCGACCGCAACCCCGAACTCGAGCGGGCCCTGGCCGGCGAGGTGGTCGCCGAGCGCGAGGCGCATGCGCACGCAGGCGAAGGCAAGGCCGAACACCAGTCGCTGCCCGGGCGCAACGACATGTTCGTCGAGATCTACGTGCCGGTGCGCGAATCGGCCAGCGGCGCGGTGCTCGGCGCGATCGAGTTCTACAAGCGGCCGCAGGCGCTGTCGTTGGCGCTCGAACAATTGCGCCTGTACATCGCGCTCGGCGCAGTGCTCGGCGGGCTGTTGTTGTACGCCGCGCTGTTCGGCCTCGTGCGGCGCGCCGACTTCACGATTCGCGCGCAGCAGCGCCTGCTGGTCGATCAGGCGACGCTGGCCGCGCTCGGCGAGATGAGCGGCGCCGTCGCGCACGGCATCCGCAATCCGCTGGCATCGATCCGCAGCTCGGCCGAGCTGATGCAGGACGGCCCGGACCCGGCATCGCGCAGCGCAGCCAACGACATCGTCGCGCAGTCCGACCGGCTCGAAGCCTGGGTGCGCGAGCTGCTGTCGTACACGCAACCGCTCGATGAAGCCGCCGCGCCGGTGCTGGTGGCGCCGCTGGTCAAGCGCTGCCTCGACGACCTGGGCATCGAATTCGAGCGGCGCCACATCGATGCGCGCAACCAGGTGCCTGGCGACCTGCCGGCCATGCGCGGCGACCCGATGCTGCTGGCACAGGTGATGCGCACGCTGCTGTCCAACGCCGTCGAGGCGCTCGGCGTGTTGGGCGGCCGCATCGAGGTGCGCGCGCAGGCCGAAGGGTCACGCGGACGCGGCGGCGGCGTCTGGCTCGAGGTGCACGACAGCGGCGCCGGCATGAGCGCCGAACAACTCGCGCGCGTCGGCCGGCCGTTCTACACCACCAAGGCGCGCGGTCTCGGCGTCGGCCTGGCGATGGCGCGGCGCGTCGTCGAGCGCTGCGGCGGCCGGCTCGAGATCGACAGTGGTCCCGGGCGCGGCACGACGGTGCGGCTGCACCTCGCGGCGGCTTGAAGCGATGACACAAGCAGTGTTGATCATCGAGGACGAAGAGGTCCTCGGCCGCAACATGCTGCACTACCTGCAGCGTGCCGGTTTCGACGCACAACTCGCAGCCACGGCCCAGGAAGGCCTGGCGCTGTACGAGTCGATGCGCCCGGACGTGGTGGTGCTCGACTACCACCTGCCCGACCTCGACGGCCTGCAGGCGCTGCAGAGGCTGCGCGCGCTCGACGGCCAGGCGCGCGTCGTCATGCTCACCGGCCACGGCAACGTCGAGCTCGCGGTGCAGGCCATGCGCGCCGGCAGCTGCGACTTCCTAACCAAGCCGGTCAGCCTGGGTCAGTTGAAACTGCGCCTCGAACAGGCCATCGGCCAGGCGCGCAGCGACAGCGCGCTGCATTACTACCGCGAGCGCGATGCGCGCAGCACCGAACAGCCGGGGCTGCTCGGCGAGTCGCCGCCGATGCTGGCGCTGCGCCGCACGATGAGACAACTGCTCGACGCCGAAGCGCAACTGCGTGACGCCGATGCGCCGGCGGTGCTCGTGCTCGGTGAGACCGGCGCCGGCAAGGAAGTGGTGGCGCGCGCGCTGCACGACGGCGGGCCGCGCCGCGACAAGCCCTTCGTCGAACTCAACTGCGCAGCACTGCCGGCGACGCTGCTCGAATCCGAACTCTTCGGCCACGAGCGCGGCGCCTTCACCGATGCGCGCGAACGCAAGCTCGGCCTGGTGGAGACGGCCGAGGGCGGCACGCTGTTTCTGGACGAGATCGGCGACATGGACATCACGCTGCAATCGAAGCTGCTCAAGCTGCTCGAGGAGAAAACCGTGCGCCGCCTGGGCAGCGTGCGCGAGCAGCGCGTCTCGGTGCGCGTGGTCGCCGCCACGCACCGGCCGCTCGAAACGCTGGTGCAGGAGGGACGCTTTCGCGCTGACCTGTACTACCGACTGTGCGTGGTGCAACTGCATCTGCCGGCGCTGCGCGAGCGCGGCGACGACATCCTGCTGCTGGCGCGGCACTTC
>CADEEN010000508.1 GCA_902826345.1 uncultured Burkholderiales bacterium
GCGACGCGTAGACGCGATAGGTCGGGGCGCGACGTGGTCCAGGCGGGACTGCGCGCCGTCGCGGCGAACGGTCGGCATGCGCTGCAGCCACACCGCCAACTCAGGCGAGCGGCGCACCCACAACAGGCGGCTCACGTACAACGCATCATGAAACGATGGCGTCTGGTAGTTCAGCATCACGTCGTCGGAACCCGGCACGCCCATGAAGAAGGTGCAGCCCGCCGTGGCCAGCAGCGTCAGCAGCACGTCGATGTCGTTCTGGTCGGCCTCGGCGTGGTTGGTGTAGCAGACGTCGCAGCCCATCGGCAGGCCGAGCAGCTTGGCGCAGAAGTGGTCCTCCAGGCCGGCGCGGATGATCTGCTTGCCGTCGTAGAGGTATTCGGGGCCGATGAAGCCGACGACGCTGTTGACCAGCAGCGGTTTGAAGCGGCGTGCCACCGCGTGGGCGCGGGCCTCGCAGGTCTGCTGGTCGACGCCGTGGTGCGCGTTGGCCGACAAGGCGCTGCCCTGCCCGGTTTCGAAGTACATGACGTTGTCGCCCACGGTGCCGCGCTTCAGCGACAAGGCGGCGCTGCGCGCTTCGTCGAGCAACGCGAGGTCGATGCCGAAGCTGCGGTTGGTGGCTTCGGTGCCGCCGATCGACTGGAACACCAGGTCCACCGGCGCGCCGCGCTCGATTGCCTGCAGCGTGTTGGTGACATGCGTCAGCACGCAGGACTGCGTCGGGATTTCGTAATGCTCGATCACCTGCGCCAACATCGTCACCAGCCTGATCACCTGCGCAACGTTGTCGCTGGCCGGGTTGATGCCGAGCACCGCATCGCCGCTGCCGTAGAGCAGACCATCGAGCAGGCTGGCCGCGATGCCGCCGGCGTCATCGGTCGGGTGATTCGGCTGCAGGCGTGTCGCGAGGCGGCCGGGCAGGCCGATCGTGTTGCGAAACGCCGTGCGCACCTGGCATTTGCGCGCCACCAGGATCAGGTCCTGGTTGCGCATGGCTCATGGCACGCGATGGCTGATGCTATGCGACGATGACGGATCAGGATCATCATTTGAATGCTGCAATGAAACTCGCGACCTGGAACGTCAACTCCCTCGCCGTGCGCCTGCCCCAGGTGCTGGACTGGCTCGGCGCCCACCAGCCCGACGTGCTGGTGCTGCAGGAAACCAAGCTCACCGACGACAAGTTCCCGCGCGCCGAGATCGAGGCTGCGGGCTACCAGGTGCATTGGTTCGGCCAGAAAACCTACAACGGCGTGGCGCTGTTGTCGAAGAGCGAAGCCAGCGACGTCGTGCGCAACATTCCGGGCTTTGCCGACGAACTGGCACGTGTCATCACCGCCACCGTCGATGGCGTGCGCGTCGTCGGCGGCTACTTTCCCAACGGCCAGGCGCCGGGCAGCGACAAGTTCGAATACAAGATGCAGTGGCTGCGCGGCCTGCGTGAGTGGCTGCGCGAGGAGCTTGTCACGCATCCGAAGCTGGTGCTGATGGGCGACTTCAACATCGCACCCGAAGATCGCGATGTGTTCGACCCGGTGCTCTGGGCGGGCCAGATCCACTGCACGCCCGAAGAGCGCGAACACTTCAGGCAACTGTGCGGGCTCGGCCTGGTCGATGCGTTTCGCTGCTTCGATCAGCCGCCGAAATCATGGTCGTGGTGGGACTACCGCAACCTCGCCTTCCGCAAGAACCAGGGTCTGCGCATCGACATCATCCTCGTCAGCGAAGCGTTGAAGGGCGGTTTGCGCGAGTGCGCGATCGACAAGCTGCCGCGCAAGAACGAGCGGCCGAGCGACCACGCCCCCGTGTGGCTGACGCTGCAAACAGCTTGAGCCTTGACGCTCAGCGTGAATCGAGCGCGCGCAGCGCGGCCCGGGCTTGATCGAGCGATTCGCGGTTGAGCACACGCGCGTGTTCGTCAACCAGCTTGGAGTCGCGCAGCACGCCTTCGAGCAGCTCGCGCGCGCGTGCGTCTCGTCCCAGCGACGCCAGGTAAAGGCCGTAGGCGCAGCGTGTTTCGACGCTGTTGTGGCGCGCCAAAGCGTCGTCGAAGGCCGTCAACGCAGCGCCTTGATCGCCGGTCGCGGCCTGCGCTTGGGCCAGCAGCAGCGCCGGTGTGCCGGCGTAGCGCTCGGGCTCGTCGGCGAACAGCGCACGCAAGGTCTGCACGGCGCTCGCCGGCTCGCCGGCGGCGAGCGCCGCGCGCGCAAGGCCGAGCCGCATCTTCGCGTCTTTGGCATGGTGGCCGCTGACGCAGGCGCGGTAATGCGCGAGCGCTTCCTTGGCGTCACCCGCTTCGAGCAAAGCGTCGGCCAGGCGCGCGCGATGGTCGGCGCTCGGTGTGCGCTCGAAATCGGCGCGCGCTTCTCGCAAGAGTCGGCGCGGATCGACGATCGACGTGACCGTGCTCACCGCCTGGCGCGCGATGCGCGAGTGGCGCATCTCGGGCAGGTACTCGGCGAAAAAGTAGATCACGCTGCCGAGGAACGGAAAGCCGAGCAGCACGAACAGCCAGTAGTTGGCGCGGCCGTTGCGAACCGCATGCACGGCGAAAAATATCGCCACCAGGATGTGCAGCGTACCCAGTGCTATCGGCATGGCGCCCTCCTCTTCGAATCCCTTTGCGGAAATTCTAGGGGCGGCCGCGTTCACAGCGGCTCAGCGTTTTCCTAATCGTCGAGACCG
>CADEEN010000509.1 GCA_902826345.1 uncultured Burkholderiales bacterium
CTGTCGGCGCCGATTCAAATCTGAGCCACCGCGCCGACCGAATATTGAGCCAGGGGTGGAAGCCGGCTTTGGGATCGCCGGTTGTGGATAAGTGTAGGTCGTTGCCTGTTTCGTTGATCTCCTCGATGCTGTGTTGATCGCGCGGGGGAAGACGCGCAGGGCGTAGCCCGTAGCGGCTTTGCCCGCGCGGCGCCGATCAGAACGGGTCTGCCTCGGTCTCGATCTTGGAGCCCTTGCGGGCCTGCTCGCGCGCCTTGATGCGCTTCTTGGCCTGGGCCGTGCTGCGACTGAAGCGGATCGACTCGTTGCCCGTCTCCACGATGTGGCAGTGGTGCGTGAGCCGGTCCAGCAGCGCGGTGGTCATCTTCGCGTCGCCGAACACGCTGGACCACTCGGCGAAGTCCAGGTTGGTCGTGATCATCACGCTGGTGTGCTCGTACAGGCGGCTGAGCAGGTGGAACAGCAAGGCCCCGCCGGCCTGGCTGAACGGCAGGTAGCCCAGCTCGTCGAGGATGACCAGGTCCATGCGCAGCAGGCCGAGCGCGATGCGCCCGGCCTTGCCTTGCGCCTTCTCCTGCTCCAGCGCGTTGACCAGATCGACCGTCGAGTAAAAGCGCACCCGCTTGCCATGCCGCGTGATGGCCGACACGCCGATGGCCGTGGCCAGGTGCGTCTTGCCCGTGCCCGGCCCGCCCATCAGCACGACGTTGTGCGCGTCGTCGGTGAAGGCCGCTGTTGCCAGCGTGCTCACGAGCTTGCGATCCACCGGCGAGACCTCGAAGTCGAAGCCCGCCAGGTCGCGGTGCACCGGGAACCTCGCCGCGTGCATCTGGTGGCTGACCGAGCGCATGGCTCGATCCGTGCCTTCGGCCTGCAGCAGGTGCTCGATCAACCAGCGCGAGGACTCGATGCCCGCACCTCCTGCCCCACCACCGCCTTGCTCGACCAGATCGGCCCAGGCGCCGGCCATGCCGTGCAGGCGCAGCTGTTTGAGTTCGACCGTCACGTCACGCTGCGTCATGGCCGGCCTCCTCGGTGGTGTCGTTGGCGGTGTCGTCGTCGGCGTTGTCGCCGCAGCCCGCGCGCAGGCTGTCATAGCGCGCTGTGTTGGCCAGCGGCGGCGTGGCTGCCTGCAACTGCGTCGCAGCCGTCGGCGGCGCCGGTGTGGCGTTGAGCCGCCCGAGTACGTTGACCACATGCTCCACGCTGACCTTGCCGGGCGGCCCGCTCTCCAGCGCCAATTCCACCGCCACCAGCACCGCGTCCAGCCCGGCCGTCAGCACGATGGCCAGCACCTGCGCCATCACGCGGTCGCCGCCCGGGTGGCGCAACAGCCCTCGGCGCAAGCGCTGCAGCGGCTCGGGCATGTCGGCGAACGGCGCCCCGTTCCTCAATGCGCCGGGCTTGCGTTGCAGCAGCGGGATGTAGTGCTGCCAGTCATAGCGGGTCTCGCCGGCGTTGCTCAGGCGTTCGTGGCGCGCGACAACCTTGTCGTCGGCCACGACGACGACACTGGCCGGGTACAGCCGCGTGCTGACCATCTGAGCGAACAACTCGCACGGCACCGAGTAGCGATTGCGCGCCACCGACACCAGGCAGGTGCTCGATACCCGCGCCGGCTTCTCGACGTAGCCGTCGAACGCCACCGGCATGGGCATCAGGTGCGTTCGCTCGTGCTCGAGCATCTCGGCCACGCTGAACTGCTCATGCTCGGGGTGGCGGACCTCCTGCCACAACGCGCGGCATCGATCCGCCAGCCAGGCGTTGAGTTCGGTGAAGCTGCCCCAGCGCAGCTTGGCCGCGTCGATCCAGATGCGCCGGCGGCTGTCCTGCACGTTCTTCTCGACCACACCCTTCTCCCAGCCGCTGGCGACGTTGCAGAAGTCAGGCTCGACCAGGTAATGCGCGCACATCGTCGCGAAGCGCTCGTTGACGACGCGGCCCTTGCCCTTCTTGACCTTGTCAACGGCCGTCTTCATGTTGTCGTAGATGCCTCGGCGGGCCACGCCGCCGAGCGCGGCAAAGCTGCGGGTGTGGGCATCGAACAGCATCTCGTGGCCCTGGCTCGGGTAGGCCACGAGCCAGAACGCCCGCGAGGCGCACAGCTTCATGTGCGCGACCTGCATGCGGTAGTAGATGCCGCCGACCACCAGGCCTTCCTCGCTCCAGTCGAATTGATACGCCTCGCCAAGCTCAAAGGCCAGCGGTATGAAGGCATTGGCCGTCATCGCTTGGCCTTCGACTTGGCGCCACGACCGCACGAAGTCGGTGACGCGCGTGTAGCCGCCGTCGTAGCCGGCGCACCTGATCTCGGCGTACAGCGCTTTGGCGGTGCGGCGCTCGTGCTTGGGCCGCCGAGCATCAGCCTTCAAGGCCTGCCTGAGCGCCTCGTGGAAGACGGTGAGCTTGTTGGGCTGGTCGCCACGCCGATACTTCGGCGAACCATCGACCTGGCCGTGCAGCCACTTGGCAATCGTGTTGCGCGACAGCCCCGTGATGCGCGCTATCTCGCGCTCCGACTTGTTCTTGCGGCGATGCAATCGCCGAATCCTGCCAATCATGTCCATGGTGATCACTCCTCATCCTCTGCTGCACAAAAAAGCAGCAGGGTAGGTTGTTCACCTGGCTCAGTTTTGGGTCGGCACAACCCTCAAAAGTGGCTCAGTTTTCGGTCGGCGCCAACA
>CADEEN010000510.1 GCA_902826345.1 uncultured Burkholderiales bacterium
TCATTTTGGAGCAATTCAGCCAATGTATGCAGAGGCATGACGTCATTACTCACCAGATTTCTTCTATTCACGCGAGGCTTGGACCAGCCCAACTCGAAGACTGAAGTCATCGCCAATGACGGAAGTCTGCTGGGCTACATCGTCCCCAGCGCCGACGGATGCAGCTGTGTTATCTTGCGCCAGCCCATCGTGGGAGGGCTGGTCACTTCGGTCATGCGCGAGCGGTCTTGGATCGTAAGCGCGAGCCCTCGACTGCGGCGCTTTCCGCTTGACGGTGCCCGGTTCAGGCGGCGACGCTCTGCGTCGCCGCTGGTTGCCAGTTCCAGGGGAGCAGCTCGCCGATCCGATTGATCGGATGCGCGCCGATGCGGGCGATCACGTCGGTCAGCCAAGCCTCGGGCTCGACGCCGTTCATGCGCGCGGTGCCGATTAGCGTGTAGAACGCGGCGGCTCGACTGCCACCCGCGTCCGATCCACAGAAGAGCCAGTTTTTGCGGCCCAAAGCAACCGGGCGGATTTTGTTTTCCGCGGCGTTGTTGCTGATTTCGAGCCGACCGTCGTCCAGATAGCGCGTCAAGGCCTGCCATCGCGAGCGGGCGTAGCGGATGGCCTTGGCGAGATCGCTCTTGCCCGGAATCTTCGCAAGCTGCGCATCGAGCCAGACGGCCAGCTCGTCGATCCTAGGTTTTGCCGTTCTCTGGCGCACCGCACGCCGGATGTCGGGCGGCGATCCGGCGATCGGCCGCTCGATGTCGAACAGCGCGCCGATGCGGTCGAGAGCCTCCTTGGCGATCGATGACTTGTGCTCCGACCATTCGTCGAAGAAGCCGCGCCGGACATGGGCCCAGCAGGCGACCTCGGCGACACGCGGCGGTCCGGCCAGTAGGTGCGCATCGGCCGATCGTGCGACGGAGATCTCGTAGAGACGGCCGAAGCCGGCATAGCCGTCGGCGTGCAGCCAGCCGGTGAAGTTCGCCAACTCGGCGCGGCAGTGCTCGCCTTTGCGGTCGGGCGTGTAGCGATAGAGCACGGCCGGCGGTACAGTCCCTGAGTGCGCGCGCTCGTCCCGCAGATAGACCCACAGCCGGCCAGTCTTCGTCTTGCCGTTGCCGGGGCTGAGCACATCGACGGGCGTGTCGTCGGCATGAATGGAGCGGCCAGCCATAACGTGGCCTGCAATCAGCTCGGCGAGCGGGGCGAGCAGCCAAGCCATGTGGCCGAGCCACTCGGCACGTTGGCTGCGATCGATCTCGACGCCGGCGCGGGCGTCGATCTCGGCCTGCCGATAGAGCGGGATGTGGTCGCAGAACTTGGCGACGATCATATGGGCGAGGAAGCTCGCATCGACCATGCCGCGAGGAATGGGAAGCTCCGGCATCGGCGCCTGCACCATCGTCTCGCACTTCCGGCACGAGCAGGCCGGGCGAACATGACGGATCACCTCGAAGCGCGCCGGTACATAGGCCAGCACCTCGGTGACCGACTCGCCGACCTTGCGTAGCTCATTGCCGCCGCAGGTCTTGCAGATGCCGGCGGGGGCGTGGACGACGTCGCGCCGCGGCAGCTCGGGCGGCAGCTGGCGGCGCTTCTTCTTCTGCGGGCTGGTGGCTTCGGCGACCGGCTCGTCCTGCGCGGGCGACTGTGGTGCATCGGCGAGCGCCTCGGACTTGGCCGCTTCCGCCTCCTCCAGCGCCAGCTCCAGCTGCGCGAGGGCGCGCTCGATCTTCTCGGAGCTGGCGTCGAACTTCTCGCGCTTGAGCCGCGCAATCTGGGCCTTCAGCTTCTCGATCGTGAGTTGCGTGATGACGAGGCCGTTCTTTGCGGCAGCCAGCTCGGCAGACCTTGCGCTCAGCTCGGCATCCTTGGCGCCGAGCTTCGCCGTCGTCTCGATCAGCCGTCGCTTCAGCTCGGCTAGGTCGTCGGGCAACTGGTCGGGCGTGAGAGGCATGCTCATGCCGATGCGCTGCTTCGCGCTATCCGGCAAGTGTCGGTGCCCATGTTCGTTGCGGAGTTCTCCATTCGAGACCTTCGAGCAACATCGACATCTGCGCCGGCGTCAGCGTCACCGCGCCGTCCTTCGTGACGGGCCACGTGAAGCGGCCCCGCTCCAGCCGCTTGGCGAACAGACAGAAGCCTTGGCCGTCCCAGTACAGGATCTTGACGAGGTCACCCCGGCGGCCGCGGAAGCAAAAGATCGCGCCCGAGAACGGGTCCTGTTTCAGGACGTCCTGCGCCAGGATGCTCAGGCCATCGAAGCCTTTGCGCATGTCGGTGACGCCGCAGGCGAGATAGATCTTTACCCCGGCCGGGATCGTGATCACCGTGTGCCCCCGTCGAGTGCGGCAACGATCATCGCGAGTGCATCGGGGGCGATGCGCTCGTCGACCCTGAGGCGCCGGCCGTTGGCGAGCATGACCTCCACCTGGCGTTCGCGTCGGGCACGGTTCGGAGCAGACGACTGCCGGGCTGACGGTGGATCGCCATCAGGCTCAGGCGGCTGGGGCGCGGACAGCGGGCCCTCGATCCGAACCGGCAGGAAAGTAGCGGGCGTAGGCGGGGACATCGTAATGCCGGGCATCCGGCCCGCACGTACAAGCCGCAGCCACGTGTAGAGCAACGATCGGCATACACTGTTGCGGTCGGCGACCGCCGCAATCGACGCGCCGGAGGTCAAAGCCTC
>CADEEN010000511.1 GCA_902826345.1 uncultured Burkholderiales bacterium
CCCGGACCCGAGCATCGCAGCGCAGTCGTCGCGCAGCGACGGCCACCCCAGGGGGAGCGCCGCGCCCCCCGGCCCCCCGCCTGCCGCGAGATCGAGCCTGCGCAGGCACGAACGCCAATGACATCATCGCTTGCGCTCCCCCGCCGACCCGGCATTGGTGGCGCGCAGCTGCAGCAGCGTCAGCGCGATCAGGGCCAGCGCCAGCAGCAGCGAGCCCGCTGCGGCCAGGCCGTACAGGCGCACCTGTTCCTGGAAGCCGGTCTGGTAGATGAACTGCACCACGAAGGTGGTGGCCGAGCCCGGCCCGCCGCCGGTGAGCACGAACACCTCGTCGAAGGTCTGCACCGCGCGGATCGCGGCCAGCACCATCACCACCAGCAGGTTGGGCAGCAGCAGCGGCAGCGTGATGCGCACCAGCGTGCGCCAGGGCGAGGCGCGGTCCATCTGCGCGGCCTCGTACAAATCGGCCGGGATCGCCTGCAGCCCGGCCAGCAGGATCAGCGTGTAGAAACCCATGTGGGCCCAGATGCTCACGAACACCACCCACGAGAAGGCCCAGCCGGACTCGGCCAGCCACAGCGTGGGCTCGCGGCCGGCGGCCACCATCAGCGCGTTGAGCACGCCGTCGCGCTGCAGGATCCACTTCCAGATCAGCGCCACCACCACCGGGCTCAGCAGCACCGGATAGAAGTACACGCCGCGCCAGAAGCCGCGGCCGATGATCTTGCGGTTGAGCACCAGCGCCGTGATCAGGCTGAACAGGATCATCAGCGTGACCTGGAACAGCGAGTACCACGCGGTGTTCCACACGGCGCGCCAGAACAGATCGCGTTTGCACGTGCTTGGGTCGAAGTGGTTGCCGCAGTCGAGCAGCGTCGCCAGGTTTTCGAGGCCGACGTACGGCCGGTCCTTCAAATACAACTCCACGCCGCCGGTGAAGGCGTAGACGAAGTTGATGGCGATCGGCAGGAAGGTGAAGACGCCGAAGATCAGCAGGTTCGGCGCCAGGAACAGCCACGGCGTGCTGCGGTTCGTCTGCATGCCGGCCTTCCTTCGACGAGCCCAGGACGATCGGAGATGCAGGCTCAGAATGACCGGGTCAGCGCACTACTTGCTCGCCGCCTTGACCTGCTCGTCGATGTCGGCCGTCAGGCGCTTGACCGCATCTTCGACACTCATCTCGCCGGCCACCGCCTGGCCGACCCGCTGCGAGGTCTGGTTGAACATGACGCGGTTGAAGCGGTAGCCCTGCAGGTCGTAGTTCGGCTTGGCGATCTTCGGCACGTCGGCGACGAAGACGTTGAGCGCGGCCTTGGCCATCGGCGAGACGTTGTACGGCACACCGGCCTTGGCCACCGACAGGCTGGCCGGGATGTTCTCGGTCCTGGCCATCAGCTCCTTGTAGTTCGCGTCGTCGGCCAGGAAGTCGAGGAACTTCGCCGCCAGCGCCGGCTGCTTGGTGCGCTTCAAGGCGACGAAGGCCGATCCGCCGGGCATTGCGGTGCAGGCCGACGGACCGCACGGCGCCGGGGCGACGACCCAGTCGAAGGCCTTGGTGACATCGCGGTCCATGCGCTTGAGCCACCACGAGCCGGAGTAATAGACGACGACGCGGCCGTTGGCGAACTCCTCGAACGCGTCGCGGTACTGCGAGCCGCCGATGCCGCCCCAGACCTCCTTGGGCATCAGGCCGGCCTTGTTCCAATCGACGAACTTCTTCATCGCGGCCTGGTAGCCGGCGTCGATCACGGGCGCGCCCGCGGCATCCAGGATCTTGGCGCCGTGCGCCACCGCAAACGGCGCGAAGCGGTGGCCGCTGCGGTCCATCGCCATCGCGAACGGCGTCTTCGTCGCCTTGGCCACCTTGTCGGCCGCGGCCATCCAGTCGTCCCAGGTGGCCTTGTCGCCGGGCATCGGCACCTTGGCCTGTTCGAACAGCGTCTTGTTGACATAGGCGCCGGTGACGGTGAGCTGCGACATCAGGCCGTAGATGCCCTTGTCGGCCGCGCCGGCACGGAACCAGGGCAGCGTCGACGCGAAGTTGTCGCTCCAGAACTTCTGGCGCGCCGCGCTCAGGTGGGGCGTGAGGTCGAGGTAGTACTTGTTCAGACCGCCCAGGTCGGTGACGCGGGCGATGTCCGGGCCCTCGCCGGCGGCCAGCTGCACCGGCAGCTGCTCGACCACGGCCTTGTAGGGCACCTTGTCGATGACGATCTTGGCGCCGGCGTTGGCGGCCTCGAAACGCTTGGCGATCTCGCCGGTGACTTCGCACTCGTTGCCGTCGTAGTAGCACTGCACGCGCAGTTCCTGCGCGAGGGCGGGGGCGGCGGACAGGGCGAGCGCGGCCAGCGCAAGGGCCACGGGAGTGCGGGACGACGGACTGCGGATCATGAAAAGTCTCCTTGTAGGGGCGCCGGGATGTTCACACACCCCGGCGCACCGTTCATCAAGGAAAACCATCGGCCACCCCGCTGGGGGGCCATGCGCGCCGCGCCGTCAACGGGCTGTCATCAGGCCGTCACGCTGAGCAGCGCACCCGGACGGGTCGGCTCGACGTCGGTCATCGCGGCTGCGTCGCCGCGCACGCGGGCGGCCAGGTTGCGCAGGAAGGTGGTGAGCTGCTCGCGCACCGAGCCTGCGGCAGCTGCGACCTAACACATGCGCCTGCTC
>CADEEN010000512.1 GCA_902826345.1 uncultured Burkholderiales bacterium
ACCAGCGTCGCCATCGACACCTTGTTGCTGGCCGCAGGCGTGATGCTCTGGTTCTTGCTGTCATTGCAGCCGCTGCGCGATGCCTGGCTCGGCAGCAAACTGCTGCTGCTCCTGCTCTACATCGCACTCGGCACCGTGGCGCTCAAGCGCAGGCGTGCGTGGGCCTACGGCGCGGCGATCGCCTGCTTCCTGTTCATGGTCTCGATCGCACTGGCGCATCATCCGCTCGGCGTTCTGAAAGCAGTCTAATGACATCGGTCATCGACCTGCATGCCGGCCTTGTTGCACCCCACCGCTTGCGCACGATGGCCGGCGAGATGGCGCGCCGACGCGGCGTGTGCTGAAGTGGCCCCGTTAACGCAGCTCGCCGAGTTGCGTGTCGCCGATCACATCGGCCATGCCGCTGTCATCGAACAGCCGCAGTGAGTGCCGGGTGATGCGCTCGCGGAAGGATTTGCGCGCGAACAGCTTGGCTTGCGCCTGCTCGGGCAGGTCGGTGATATTGATGAGGTTCTTGACGATCAGGGTGTCGATCACGTCTTCGATGACGCGCACGAAGTCGGCGTCGAGGCGGTCGAAGGCCTCGCCTGAAGGTGCGCCGAGAAAGGCCGTGATGTCGGGATGGTCCGCGGCGAGGAATTCGGCACCCACGGCAGGCGCCTCGCGCAGCAGGCTGGCGATGGCGCCTTGGTCGTTGCGGGTGATGTAGGGCATGCCGACAGGGTCAGCGCAATCCGGCGATGTAGTCGGCCACGGCCTTCACTTCGACGTCACTCATCTTTGCGGCAATGGTGGTCATTTGCACACTGTTGGCGCGCGCGCCGCCGCGGAACGCGACCAGTTGCGCCTCGGTGTAGTCGCCATGCTGGCCGCCGATGCGCGGGTACTGGGCCGGGATGCCGGCGCCGTTCGGGCTGTGGCAGCCGGCGCAGGCCGGTAGCGCTTTCTCGGCGATGCCGACGCGGTAGATCTTCTCGCCCAGCTTGATCGAACCCTTGTTCTTCGCGAAGCCGGGCTTGGCACTCTTGCTGGCGTAGAAGGCGGCAAGGTTCCTTATGTCGTCGTCCGACAGCGTACCCGCAAAGCCCGTCATGACGGGGCTGTTGCGCTTGCCGGACTTGAACTCCTGCAACTGTTTTTGCAGGTATTCGGGGTGCTGGCCGGCCAGGATCGGGTTGGCCGGGCTGCCGCGCGAGCCGTCGGCGGTGTGGCAGGCGGCGCAGACTTGGGCGGTGGCCTGCCCCTTGGCCAGATCGGGCTTGGCAGCAGGGGCCGCGGCCGTGGCGGCGAGGGCCGCATGGGACAGAACGGCGAGGGCGCCAAGCAGCAGAGATCGAGCCTTCATGGAGTCGCGGGCCTGAGTGTTGGAGTGAGCGCCGAGCGGGGTGCCCAGGCGCAAAAGCGGCGAATTTTACAATGGCCCATGTCTGCACCCTCCGTCACCCGTTCGCCTGCGCAACAAGCGTTGGCCTGGACGCACACCGCGCGCTTTCTCACCACCGCCGCACAACTCGATCAACTGCCGCTGCCGGAGCTGCCGGAGATCGCCTTCGTCGGCCGCAGCAACGCCGGCAAGTCAACGGCCATCAACACGTTGGCACAGCAGAAGCGCCTGGCGTTCGCGAGCAAGACGCCGGGACGCACGCAGCACATCAACCTCTTTGCGCTCGGCCCTGCCGACGCGCCCGACGCGCTGTTCGCCGACCTGCCGGGCTACGGCTATGCGGCGGTGGAGCGCGATGCCAAGCTGCGTTGGCAACAGGTCATGGCCGACTACCTGGCCGAGCGGCGTGACCTCTCCGGCGTGGTGCTGCTCGCGGATTCACGGCTCGGCCTGACCGAGCTCGACCACCGGCTCCTGCAATGGATCGCCCAGCGCGTGCGCAACGGCACTGTGAAGTTGTTGGTGCTGCTGACCAAGGCCGACAAACTTTCGCGCAAAGAGGCCGATGCGTCGCTCAACGCGACGACGGCGGCGCTCGGCGAGTATTCGAGCGAAGAGGCGGACATCGGCGTCACGCTGTTCTCGGCGTTGAAGCGCACGGGGGTCGAAGACGTGGCGCTGACCTTGCGCGGCTGGGTGGCATCTTGAACTTGTCGATCCGCTGCTTCGACGTTGCGTTGCCGCATGACATTGCGCTGTCGTGCCGCGCGAACAGCGACGCAGTGGGCCTGCCGCGCGCGCTGTTGCTGCACGGGTTTCCTGAGGCGGCGTTCGTCTGGGACGACGTGATGCAGCGTCTGCACGGCCGCGTGAATTGCATCGCGCCCAACCTGCGCGGTTATGAACGATCGAGCGCGCCGGCGGACGTGCAGGCGTACCGCGCCAAGCACCTGGTGGCCGACATCGCCGCGCTGATCGAACAAGTTGGTGCGCCAATCGATCTGCTCGTTGCGCACGATTGGGGCGGCGCCGTCGCCTGGAACCTGTCCGCGCTGCGGCCCGAGCTGCTGCGCCGCCTGCTCATCATCAACTCGCCGCACCCGGCGACCTTTCTGCGCCAGCTGCGCGACACCCAGGCGCAGCATGCCGCAAGCGCCTACATGAGCTTCCTCTGCCGGCCCGACGCCGCCGCGGTGCTTGCACACAACGACTTTGCACGGCTGCGCCCGTTCGCCGAGCACATGGGCGTCAGCACGTGGCTCGCGGAGACGACGCGAGAGC